>JAIRNJ010000202.1 GCA_031258115.1 Treponema sp.
TGCCGGTTTTGGCTGTATACTTGATCTTCCAGCGTCATTTTGTTGAGGGCTTGGCAGGATCGGTAAAACAATAGGGTATAGTGGTTCTGATACACGGTTTCAAGGAGTAGTATTATATGGGAACATTTAGTTTTTCTGATAAGCTTGAACGCTGGGATGTTTTTGAATTTTCCGCAAAGGGCAAAACGGCGGGAAACCCTTTTACCGATTACACAATCATCGGGATATTCAAAAATAAAAATGAGACGGTAAAGGTGGACGGCTTTTATGACGGAGAGGGGATCTATAAAGTGCGGTTCATGCCTTCGTTTACCGGAACCTGTACTTTTGAAATCGGTGGTACTTTTTCAGACGAAGCATATCATGGCAGTTTTGAGGTATCTGTTCCGGGGAAAGGCAACCACGGCCCTGTACGGGTAGCCCATACCTACCACTTTGTCTATGAGGACGGCACGTCCTACTATTCCATCGGTACTACCTGCTATGTGTGGGAACTTCAGTCTGAAGAATTGCAGAAGAAGACGCTTGAATCATTAAAGAATGGTCCCTTCAACAAGATCCGTTTCTGTATTTTTCCCAAACATTACGACTATAACTTAAAAGAGCCTCGTTCATATCCTTATATGGGAAAGCCGATGGACAGTTCTGTATTAACCAAAGAAAATTTCATGCGGTACGACGGTACTTCTGTGGGTAATGACTGGGATTTCAAACGTTTCAACCCTGAATATTTCAGGCATATCGAAAACTGCATCCGGTCATTGCGGGATCTGGGCATAGAGGCGGATCTCATCGTCATGCATCCCTATGACCGGTGGGGTTTCAGCCGGATGGATGCGGAATGTGATGATTTATACTGGAACTACTGCATTGCCCGTTTTGCGGCCTTCCGTAATGTATGGTGGTCTTTAGCAAATGAATACGATCTCATGCCCTGGAAGAAAGAGGAGGATTGGGAACGCTATGCCCGAATAATTTGCGAAAAGGATCCGTACAGGCGTCTGCGGAGCATACACAACTGCAGGCATTTCTACGATTATTCGCGGCCCTGGGTTACTCACTGCAGTATACAGCGGCAGGATATTTACAAGTCTGCGGAACTGACGGCCGAATACAGGGAACGCTACAGAAAGCCCATTGTGCTGGATGAAATCGCCTACGAGGGGAATATTCAGCATGGCTGGGGGAATATCAGTGGCAAGGAGATGATACGCCGCTTCTGGGAGGCTGCCTGCCGGGGAGGCTATGCCGGGCATGGCGAAACCTATTTGAACGATAAGGACATTCTCTGGTGGTCTCACGGAGGGGAGCTTCATGGGGAGAGTCCTGAACGCCTGAAATTTCTGCACCGCATACTCTGTGAAACTCCCGGTTCAGGGCTCATGCCGGTAAGGGCCAACTGGGACGAAATTGCCTGTACCGTCGAAGATGTCATGGGATCTTCCGGTTATTATCTTTACTACTACAGTTTTATGCGTCCTTCCTTCAGGGATTTTCATTTTGATGATCTCAATGAATACCGGGTTGAAGTTATTGATACCTGGGAGATGTGTATTGAAGACCGGGGAATTCACCGGGGCAGGTTCAGGGTAGAACTTCCCGGTAAAGAGTATATGGCCGTCCGGATACGACGGATTGAACCGGAGAAATAAACCCTTTTTCCCGGTCCGTTACGCTATGGCTTATTCACGGCCGGTATGCTATAATAAGGACCAGTGGGATAATAGGGGTAATATATGATCAAGAAATTAACCATACGAAATTTCAAAGCCATGCGGAATATGACTATTGAATTCATGCCTCTGACTGTTTTGATTGGCGGTAATGCCTGTGGAAAGAGTACGGTACTGCAGGCGCTTGATTTTTTGCGATCCATCGTAACCAGGGATATACCGGAGTATTTGCGGGAACGGGGGTGGAATTTTACAGAATTAAAATCAAAGTTCGACGATGGAAACGATAAGCCCATTGAGTTTCTGTCGGAATACCAGTTTACCATTGATGGTGATATAAAAACTTTGTGCTGGAATATTTCCGTAGACCTTTACGAGGCTGTAAATTGGAATATCGAAGAAAAGATAGAAACCAATGGTAATGTTGTTTTATTGCGCCATGTGTCCGATGAAAAGGCAATACCTGAATCATTCAAAGATTTTCATTTTCAATCTTCAATGTTAAAACATTACACTCCGGCTGATGGTGAAAAAGAATTGATAAAATTAAAACAATTTCTTGCTTCATCGGTATATTATGGGCTGCTTTCCCCGGACATTATAAGGCTTGGGAAAAAGACAGGTATGATCGGGAATATTGGGACTGGTGGCGAATGGCTTGCCGCTTTTATTTACCATGCAGACGATGAAACCAGAGAGAAATTAAACAAGATCGTATCTGATTTTATTGGAACGGAGCTTGAAGTACGAGCGGCGGATGCCGGATCGGCATTCATGATAATCACAAGGGAACTGTATAAAACAAAGGAAATAACGATTGATTCAGGGCATGCCAGTGATGGTCTGTTGCGAATCATTGCCTTTGCCGCGATCATATTGCAGCGGCTGATACTTCGATATGGAAATTCCGAAGGAGCGACACAAATTAAGCATGACGGCACATACACACGCAAGGGCTATACGAAATGTGATAGGGGCATGATACTCCTGGATGAAGTAGAAAATGGCATAAATCCATATCTGGCCGAAAAAGCAGTCGGTTTATTTCGGAGTGTTGTCACCGAGACAAGCCGTCAGGTAATTGTTACAACCCACAGTCCGGTACTCTTAAATGGCTTTAAGCCGGAAGATGTTGTCTTTTTATGGAAAGATAAGACCGGCAATGTTCATTCAAAAAAATTCTTCGACACCGAAGACATGCGGGAAGCCCTTGATTTTCTTAACCCCGGTGAAATCTGGGAAAACTATGGAACAGACACGATCCTCAAAAAGCTGGATATTCCACCGGAGGACAGATAATGACCGTTTATCTCCACTGCGAAGGTCCTAACGACTATGCAGTTATTCCTCCTTTGATGAAAAAGGTGATCAAAAATTCTGATCTGGACATTCGGTGGATCAAACGGGATACACTCAAAAAAGCAACGATCCATCGCAAAAGTGATATAGTAATTTCCGGCCATTATAAAATGATCAAGGCGCTTGTTGTCGTTTCATTAAAAAATGACAGCAAGTATATCGCCTATCATCAGGATGCAGACAGGAAATATACCGATGTTTATCGGGCAATAAATTCCGAATTTGATCCTTTAAGAGAAAAAGGATTTCACTGTCTGAGCATCGTTTCAAAAGAAACCATTGAAAGCTGGTTGTTGGCTGATGAAAACGCCTATCCCGCAATTCCTAAAAATCCGGCGTTGCCCGGAAAGCCGGAAGAATATTGGGGTAAGCCCCATAATCCCGATTCTAATCATCCAAAGCGTTATTTTTACCGTGTTCTTGAACAATTCCGTTTAGAAAATAAGAGCGATACATACGCCCAAATTGCCGAAAACAGCGATATTGAAGTATTAAAAAGGCGTTGTCCCACCAGCTTTGGACAGTTCTACGCCGATATGCAATCCTTTTGATGTGGTATCAACCGACATATAATCGGCCAAACCAAAAGCCCTCTATAGCGGGCATTTTCGATTGTCTCCGTTTCTATTTGTTTTACTTGACTTTATTTTTGAATCGTTGTACCATGGCTTGAAAACGTAAAGCCGTCTATGAGAGGAGAACCATGATGGATATAATCACGCTCGGTTATGCCCCGACCCGCCGGAGCATATTCAGCGCCCCGGATGCGCGTAACTACCGGAACCTCACGAAACAGCGCCTTGAAGAGCTGGGGGTAAGCCTGGTGGATATTGACGACATTAACAGTGAGGGGCTCTTGTACGATGACCGGGAGCTTCCCGCCATCATCACCAAATTCAAGGCTGCGGAGGTGGACGGCCTCTTTTTCCCGCATTGCAACTTCGGTACCGAATACGCCGTGGCGAACCTCGCCAGGGAGATGAATTTGCCCGTTCTCCTCTGGGGGCCAAGGGACGAGTGTCCCGATGAAAATGGTATACGTCTCAGAGACAGTCAGTGCGGTCTTTTTGCATCGGGCAAAGTACTGCGGCGGTTCCGTGTTCCCTTTACCTATATGACCAACTGCCGTCTTTCCGATCCGGAATTTGAACGGGGCATTGATCTCTTTCAGAGGGTATGTAATGTCGTAAAGACATTTCGTCATATCAGGATACTGCAGATTTCTACACGCCCCTATGATTTTCTCACTACCATGTGTAACGAAGGAGAACTGCTTGAAAAATTTAATATTCAGCTTGCCCCTGTTCCAATGACAGAACTTGTACAGGCCATAGAGAAAGCAAAGGATACTGAGGAAACAAAAGAGGCAGGCCAATTTATAAAAGATAACATGGAAATAAAGGTCGAAGCCGCTCTTGTTGAAAAAGTTGCTTCCCTCAAGGCTGCCATGAAAAAACTTGCGGAACAGTATAACTGTAATGCGATCGCAATCCAGTGCTGGAATGCCCTTCAGGCGGAGATCGGGATCATGCCCTGCGCCGCCAACTCTCTTCTTACCGGAGAAGGGATTCCGGTTGTCTGTGAAACCGACATACACGGCGCCGTTACTTCTCTCATGGCGCAGGCCGCGGCCCTCGGTGAAAAGGAGATAATGTTTGCCGACTGGACAATACGCCATCCGGATAATGAAAACGGCGAGCTGTTGCAGCATTGCGGCCCGTGGCCTCTTGCTCTTGCTAAATCAAAACCTGCGTTGACTAAGCCTTTGGTTTTTGATTACGGAGGCGCCGTTGCGGCGGAGGCCAGGCATGGTCTCCTCACTCTGCTGCGTTTTGACGGGGACAACGGGGAATACAGTCTGCTCCTGGGAAACGCCAGGGGGATTGACGGCCCCTATACTCTGGGAACCTACCTCTGGATAGAGGTTGAAAACTGGAAACGGCTGGAAGCAAAAATAGTTGAAGGCCCCTATATTCATCATTGCGTAGGTATTCATGGAGATTATGTTCCAGTCCTTTATGAAGCCTGTAAATATCTGGGGGTGCAGGCGGATCTTTACGACAATAATGAAGAAACAGTGAAAGCCTTCATCAGAGGAGAATGATGCCGGACGTAAAAAATATATCGAACATGAAACAAAGTTCCATGCAGGAAAGATTTATTCTTGCCATTGACCAGAGTACATCCGGTACCAAAGCCCTTGTTTTTAATTCCGGCGGGCTCATTGTTTCCCGTTATGATCTGGCGCATAAACAGAAAATTTCCGCCGAAGGCTGGATTTCCCACGACCCGCTGGAGATATACCGCAATACCATAGAAGCCGCGGGGGCAGCGCTTAAACAGGCCGGAACAGGACCTGCGTCCATCTGCGGTATCGGGATCAGCACTCAGCGGGAAACCGCCCTGGTTTGGGAGAGAAGCGGCGGCAGGCCGGTTTGTGACGCGGTTGTGTGGCAGTGTACACGGGGCAAGGCAATCTGTGAAAGGCTGAAAGGCAGTGCCGAAATGATACGGGAACGTACCGGTCTTAGGCTTTCTTCCTATTTTTCCGCGGCCAAGATTGCCTGGATACTTGAGCATACCGATAATACCCATACAGAGAGACTCTGCACGGGTACCATGGATACATGGCTCATCTATAAACTTACCGGCAATTTTAGAACGGATTTTTCCAACGCATCCCGTACTCAGCTTTTTAACATCAAAACACTTTCCTGGGACAGGGAGATTGCCGATCTTTTTGGTATTGATACCGCTATGCTTGCGGAAGTGTGCGACAGTAACAGTAACTTCGGCATGACCGATCTTGAAGGTCTTTTGCCCCGGCCTGTCCCTGTCCATGGAGTTCTGGGCGATTCCCATGCGGCCCTCTTTGGACAGGGCTGCCTTGAAAAGGGAATGGGGAAAGTAACTTACGGTACCGGATCTTCGGTGATGATCAATGTAGGGGAAAGACCTGTCTTTTGTAACAATGTAGTCAGCTCGCTTGCCTGGGGAATAAACGGAAAGGTAAATTATGTACTCGAAGGGAATATTAACTATTCCGGAGCAGTTATAAAATGGCTTATAGATGATGTGGGACTCATTTCATCTTCCAAAGAGGCGGGAAAACTGGCCTCTCAGGCAAATCCGCAGGATACCTGTTACCTTGTTCCGGCCTTTTCCGGCCTCGGCGCCCCCTATTGGAAACCCGATGTAAAGGCATGTCTGTGCGGTATGAGCCGTACCACGGGAAAGGCGGAGATCGTAAAAGCCGCGGAGGAAAGCATAGCCTGGCAGATTGCCGATGTCCTTCATTCCGTATATGAAGAGTCGGGAATCACCTTAAAAGAATTACGTGCGGACGGCGGCGCAACAAAAGATGAATATCTGATGCAGTTTCAAAGTGATATTCTCAATATGCCGCTGGGAGTCAGTGAACATGAAGAACTTTCCGCCACCGGTACAGCCTATATGGCGGGTATTGCCCTGGGGATCTATAAGCCCGTTTTGCTTGACGCCGTAAAACGGAAACAGTACTTTCCTTCGATGGAAAAAGAGGAAAGGGAAAAACGCCGTAAAGGCTGGCTGGATGCGCTTCACTTTGTAATGGGCCTTTAAAATGAAGAACCCAGGAGCAGGCTCCGGGGTATGTACCCTTCGCAACGAATCAAAAGCAAGAACCTATCTCTTCTCCAGTCTCGAAGTGGACGCAAGTACCATCAGCAGTGCAATGTCCCCCTGACGGACGCCGGCAACCCTGGCAGCCTGGCCTATGGTAAGCGGTTTGACTTTGCTGAGTTTTTCCTTTGATTCCGCGGAGAGGCCGGAAATGGAATAATAGTCAAGATTTGGATCAAGTTTTACCGCATCCATTCTGGCGTTTCTTGCCGCAGCCCGCCGTTCCTTTTCGATGTAGCCGGAATACTTAAGATCCAGCGCTGCACGTTCAAGCCATTCTTCTGGATATGCCTCCATTCCCTCAAGGCCGCTTTTCTGAACGGAAACCTGTTTCTGAAGATCCTGATAGTTTTTGATCCCCTGTTCCCTGAAAAGTTCCTGTATCGTTTCCAGGGCTTCCTTCTTCCTGCAGAAACGCTGCCAGCGCTCATCATCCACAAGACCGATGCTGCGGCCTTTCGGGGTGAGCCTTGTATCCGCGGTATCGTGCCGCAGCATCAGGCGGTGTTCGGCCCGGCTTGTAAACATGCGGTAGGGTTCTTTTGTACCCAGCGTGGTAAGATCGTCCACAAGCACGCCGATATAGGCTTCGGAGCGGCCCAGCACAAGGGCTTCAAGGCCCTGCAGTTTTGCGGCCGCATTGATCCCTGCAATGAGGCCCTGGGCCGCGGCTTCCTCATAGCCGGAACTGCCGTTGGTCTGTCCCGCACAAAAAAAACCGGAAAGGCGTTTGCTTTCCAGGGTGGGGTAGAGATCCTGCGGATCAAGGTAATCGTACTCCACCGCATAGGCAGGGCGCACAATCTCTGCCTGTTCAAGTCCTGCAATGCTGCGGATAAAATCATGCTGCACGTCTTCCGGCAGGGAACTGGAAAGGCCGTTAAGGTACATTTCATGCGTGTAGAGTCCTTCGTTCTCCACAAAAACATGGTGCCTCTCCCTTTCCGGGAAACGGATCACCTTGTCTTCAATCGAAGGACAGTAGCGCGGGCCTGAACTCTTTATTTTCCCTCCGTAGAGGGGGGAACGGCTAATGTTTGCACGGATAATGTCATGGGTTTTTGTGTTGGTATAGGTGATCCAGCAGGGAAGCAGGGGGAATAGGGGACGGAATTTGAAGGCAGGATCGATGTCAAATGAGAAACTTTGAGGATCATCGCCGTCCTGTTTTTCCATTTTGCCGTAGTCGATACTGTTGCCGGCAACGCGGGCAGGCGTTCCGGTTTTGAGCCGGCCCATGGGGAAACCGAGCCTGCGGAGACTCTGCCCCAGGCCGAGGGCGGCTTCCTCTCCCAGCCTTCCTTCGGGAGCATCATAGTCGCCGATGAAGATCTTCCCTTCCATAAAAGTGCCGGACGCAAGAATCACCGTTCTTGCGCGTATCTGTCTTCCCCGCAGAGTAACAACGCCGCATACCGCATTGTCCGTTAACAGGTCAACAACCGTGTCCATCATGATCGAGAGTCCCTTTTGCATTTCCAGAGCCTGCCGGGCCGCCGTCTGATAGGCCTGTTTATCCGCCTGGGCTCTGGGAGCCTGGACTGCCGGGCCCCGTGAACGGTTGAGCAGACGGTACTGGATCATGGTTTTATCGATAAGTTTTCCCATCTCGCCGCCCAGGGCATCAAGTTCCCGGACGAGGTTTCCCTTGGCAAGGCCGCCCACCGCGGGATTACAGGAGAGCGTTCCGATACGGTCGGGGTTTTGGGTGATGAGCAGCGTGGAACAGCCAAGCCGGGCGCAGGCAAGGGAAGCCTCAATCCCCGCGTGACCTCCGCCGATGACGATACAATCGTAACCCATAGCGCAAGTTTAATTGGCGGTGTACACTCTGGCAATACATGCGGCCTTCGGTCCCGAAATGAAGATTTAGTTAGTGCCTGTCCGTAAAGCCGCTTGCTTTATGGACAGACTCCGGTTATATGCGCTGCAAGGAGCGGCTTGTACATGGGCATCGAAGATAAATATAGTCTCACCGAAGGCGGCATAATCAAAAAACTTCTCCTCATCGCCATCCCGATCATGGGGAACCAGTTTCTGCAGATGGCCTACAATCTCACCGATATGTTCTGGCTGGGGAAGCTTGGCAGCGAGGCGGTTGCGGCCTCCGGCGCCGCAGGCATGTTCATGTGGCTTTCCTTCGGCTTCATGCTCATAGGCAGGATGGGTGCGGAGATAGGAATTGCCCAGTCCCTGGGCCGGGGAGACAAAAAGGCCGCCCTGGCTTATTTTCACAATGCCTTTATCATCGCCGCAATTCTCGGCATTTTTTATGCACTCTGCATGATAGTGTTCAGACGGGAGCTGATAGGTTTCTTCCGTTTCCGGGAAACCGGGGTAACCGAAAACGGTGTCACATATCTGCTCATCGTTTCCACCATGATGCCCCTGAGTTTTATCGGTATCGTTATCGGGGGCGCTTTTCAGGCCGCGGGGAATTCGAGAACCCCCTTCATCATGGTTGCCGTCGGGGTTGTTGCCAATGTGATCCTTGATCCCGTTTTTATCATCGTATTGGGGATGGGGGTGAGAGGAGCGGCCCTGGCAACGATCCTGTCGCAGTTTTTTTCGTTCTTTGTGAATATGGGCGCAATATTCCTGCTGCGGATTAAACCCTTTGGAGGCTTCTCTTTCAGGCTGCGCTTCGATAAGGAAAAAACCATTCAGATTTTCAAGTGGGCCATTCCCATAGGGCTTGAGAACATTTTCTTTTGCTTTCTTTCCATGGTAACAAGCCGCATCGAAGCAGGCTTCGGCGCCAGTGCCGTGGCCGCAAGCCGGATTGGATCTCAGGTAGAATCACTGTCATGGCTTATCGGCGCAGGTTTCGGTTCCGCGCTGGTTGCCTTTATCGGCCAGAATTACGGGGCCGGCAAGCAGGAACGGATCGATCGTGTTGTACGGCTTTCCTCAGTCATCATGACGGTCTGGGGCCTCTTTGTAATGGCTTTCCTCTGGTTTGCGGGCCGCTATGTCTTTGCCCTGTTTCTCCCGGCGCCGGAAATGATGGCTCTGGGCATCCCCTATCTGCGTATCCTTTCGTTCTGTCAGCTTGCCATGAACATTGAAGCCGTAGGCTCAGGCGCATTCAAGGGCACAGGACGAACCATAGAGCCTTCAATCGTGGTGATTGCTACCAACGCCATAAAGCCGGTACTGGCATTCCTCCTGTCCCGTACAAGCCTGGGCCTCTACGGTATCTGGATAGGAGTGGTGATCTCTGCAAACCTGCGGGGAATCTGGATGAATATATGGTATGCCGCGGCCCGTCGAAAGAAATTTTCAGGAAAAAGTCCCTGATCTATTAAGGATAGCTACTTCCCGACACAGAATGTACTGAACATGAGTTCCAGCATGTCCGCGTTTGACACCTCGCCCGTGATCTCTCCCAGCGCGTTTACCGCTTCCCGGAGGCAGGGGGCTATGAGATCCAGGGCTTCATGCTGTCCGGCAAGATTCAGGGCTTCATTCAGGGAGGCAAGGGCGCTGTCCACGAGGTCTTTTTGCCGCCGGGTTCCCAGACCAGGGCCTTCGCTTTCCGCGACTTCTCCCGCAGTATCCCTGAGTGCCCCGGCAATGGCCGCCAGAAGCTCCGTCATGCCTTCTCCGGTTCTGGCGCTGAAGGGAAGCAGTCTTACCGGAGTTCCCTTGGGTTTGCGAACCTGTGCGGTTTCAGACAGGGGAACTTTTTTTTCAAACTTCAGATCTTCGGGGATCTCCGCCCTGTCAAGCTTGTTCCACAGTAGTATTGTTGTTTTTCCGGGATGCAGAAAATTCAGATCTTCTTCCCGCAGTCCCCTTTCCCCGTCGATTACATAGATAAGCAGATCCGCGCTTTCAAGCAGTTCACGGCTGCGTTCAACACCCAGCCTTTCCGCCGGGTCGCCGGAATCGCGGAGCCCTGCCGTATCGATAAGACGCAGCGGTATGCCTTCGACGGAGAGCCACGCCTCTATCCAGTCCCTGGTAGTACCGGGAATCTCCGTAACGATGGAACGTTCCTCCCCAAGGAGCAGGTTGAAGATGCTTGATTTTCCCGCATTGGGAAGGCCCGCAATAACAGCCAGCGCCCCGTCCTGATAGAGCCGTTCCCGCTGCCATGAAAGGGACAGCTTTTGAAGCCTCTCTCCGGCTTCTTCCGCTTTCTCCCTGCCGGGAAAGGCGCCTGCGGCTTCCCCCGCGGCGGCATCCGCCTCATCCTCCGAATAGTCAAGGTACAATTCGGTTTCGGCAAGGACATCCAGGAGGAGTTTCTTTATGCCGTTTATCTCATCTTCAAGAACACCCGAAAGTCTTCCGACAGCATTACTGCGGCCGCGGTCTGTTTTTGCGGAAACAAGTTCCATCACCGATTCGGAACGGGAAAGATCCATCTTGCCGTTCATAAAGGCCCGGAAACTGAACTCTCCGGGAAGCGCATTCCGGAAACCCGAATGGCGGAGCGCCGCCAGTACCGCGGCGGAAGCAATGCCTCCGTGGCAGGAAATTTCAAGGCTGTCTTCGCCGGTATAGGAAACCGGAGAGCGGTAAACCGAAACCATAACTTCGTCAAGCCTGCCGCCTTGTTCCCCGGCCGGGGGGCCGAGTATCCAGCCGTGAACAATGGTATTGCCGGGAGAGCGGAGGAGTTTTTCCGGCCTTGAAAACACCTCCGCCGCAGCCTCTATGGAACCTTTCCCGCTTAAGCGGATCAGGGCCAGCGCGCCTTTACCCGGAGGAGTCGCAACGGCGGCTATAAGATCGTCATTCGCATAAGAATTCATGCCTGTTCCCTGAGAGGGAGCCATGCTCCGGTATGCCTCACCCTGTCTTTTCGGCCGCGCCTTCCGCAAGGCGGATTCTCCTGAAACACCAGGGCGCTCCCGCGTAGATCCACAATTCGAGACATGCAAACTGCATGAATACTGCAAGACGGTAGATCTCATCTCCCTCTTCAATCCCCAGAAGACGCCTCAGCATGGAAAAGATGATAAACACAAGGGTAACTCCCGCAATTCCCAGCAGGAACCGTGCCGTTCGTGTAAAGAAGGCCGCCGCTCCCCTGCGTCCGAAAAGCGCCGCCGCATTAAATTTTAATTTATTGACAGCAATGCTGTAGCCGAATCCCATGCCCAGAACAACTCCGCCCGGCATGACCAGAGATTGTACCGCATTGGGTATTTCTTTGGCGGCCCGGGGATTGTAGAGAATCATCACAAAGGCTGCCGCGGCGCTTACGATAAACTGTACCCGCATGCCGCCCCTGAGGAGAAAGGCCGCAAACTTTTCTGTGCAGAGAAAGTATACTGTCAGTACCAGTACACCGAGAATCCAGCCCCCCGCAAGATCGGTGGGAAAGTGAACGCCCAGGTAAATGCGGGAAAACCCGACTAGGAGGGTGATGAGAATGGCCGCCGCCCATGCCTGCCATTTTTTGAACCAGGATGCAACGATACTCCACATGGTCAGCGAAATCTGGGCGTGTCCCGAAGGGAGGCCGTAGAGACTCTCCTGAATCATTCCTACCGAGGGATCCCAGCCGGGCCAGAAAGGCCGGGGCTGTTTGCAGAGGAATTTCAGGCTCAGGTTGATCCATGTAGATGCCATAACCGCCAATCCCAGGCGGAATCCTTTTTTTTCATCTATACACCAATAGATAAGAGGGAGAAGGATCATGTAGGCCGGGGCGGCTCCGAAGTTGGTCACCGCTTTCATAAAGGCTGTAAGCGCCGGATTGGCGCCGCCCTGTACTGTTCTGATGAGGTCAAGGCCCCACTGTAATACTGTTTCCATATTTTGGAGCTTAGACATAACCCGCCTTTCTGTCAACGATCAGAAATTTTCAAAAAAACTTTCGCGGAGTCGCTGAATGGCCGATTCCTGACGCTTGGTGGGTTTTGACCTTGGGTTTATCGAAAGTATGTCCTGTACCTGGGTCTCAAAATCAAATTTTTCAATACTTATCAGTACCAGGAATTCGTAACGTTCCGCCCCGTTTTCCTGATTTTCATCTTCAAAAACCTGTTTTTTTATCCAGAAGATAGCTTCCTTAATGGCTCCGTAATATTCCCTGTCATAGGCCCGGCGCATGGACTCTGCAAAAAATTGACCGTATTCATCATCCGGGTAGTATTCCACCCCGTGGTAGAAACGTTCTTCGATCCGCTGCGCCGCAAGAAGGGCAAAATCCTGATATACGGTAAAACCGCGGCTCCAGTGACGCAGGGCATTGAAATTGTCTCCCTCGCCGCTTCCGATAAAAACATAGCGGCCCCGGTATGTGTCCAGCGCTTCAACTCCCCGGTTTCCCTGTTCGAGATATTCTTCGACCCAGAGCGGCAGCCTGCCGCCTTCCGCTCTGCCTTCAAAGTCTGTGATGCGGTATGCCTCTTTTGTTTTCGGCGTTTCTGTTACCGGCTGAAGAAGGACGGCGTCCCGGGAACTGCCGCAGGAAAGAGGAATGAAAAAAAAGAACACACAGAGGACAACGGCGCTAAGGGAGTACGATAACGGACGAAATTCCGGTCTCATTGGTTTTGGCACTAATTATTCAAATTAGCTTCAGCCGGAATT
>JAIRNJ010000032.1 GCA_031258115.1 Treponema sp.
AAGAGGTCTTCAAAACCGTGAAAAACCTGGGAGTAATCCTGCTGGCCGCCCATGCCTTCAACACCGGCAAAACCAAACTGATCGTATGCGGATTTCTTCTGGTCGTCTCCCAGAACTTCGTAGGCCTCGGTAGCCTCCTTGAATTTCTCCTCCGCTTCCCTGTTCCCCGGATTCTTGTCCGGATGATACTGGATGGCAAGTTTCCGGTATGCCTTTTTTATATCATCCTTGGAGGCGTTTTTCTGTATACCGAGAACTTCGTAGTAATCGCGTTTTGCCATTCATTCACCCAATGTTAAATTGTATATGATGTGTGAACGGAAGCTCACTTGTCGTCTACGACTTCATAGTCCGCATCCTCGGCACTTTTTGTTTCCGGGCCTGAAGAAGCGCCGCCGCCCATGTTCGGGCCGCCTGCCGCTCCCATATCAGGGCCTGCCGTTCCACCGGGGCCTCCCTGCTGGGCGCCCTGGTTTTTGTAGATCTCCTCGGCAATTTTGTAGGACACCTGTTTGAGAGCTTCGGTCTTGTCCTTGATCGTTTGAATATCACCGCCTTCCAGCGCCCGCTTTAGTTCCGCAATGGCCTCTTCCGCCTTGCTCTTGTCCTGGGCGTTTACCTTGTCTCCCAGATCCTTGATGTTCTTTTCGGTAGAGTAGATCATGGAGTCGGCCTCGTTATGGACTTCCGCCTTCTCCCGCTCTTTTTTGTCTTCTTCGGCGTGGAGTTCCGCTTCCTTCACCATCCTTTCAATATCCGAATCGTTGAGTCCGCTGGAGCTTTCGATACGGATCTTCTGCTCCTTCCCCGTGCCGAGGTCTTTGGCGCTTACATGGACAATACCGTTGGCATCAATGTCGAAAGTAACTTCAATTTGAGGCACACCGCGGGGCGCAGGCGGAATGCCGACCAGATCGAAACGGCCCAGAGTCCGGTTCTGATTGGCCATCTCCCGCTCACCCTGGAGTACCTGAATGGAAACTGCCGTCTGTCCGTCCGCCGCAGTGGAGAAGATCTGGCTCTTCCGGGTGGGGATCGTGGTATTCCGTGGTATGAGTTTGGTCATGACACCGCCGAGGGTTTCAATGCCCAGGGAAAGCGGCGTTACATCGAGCAGCAACACATCCTTCACATCGCCGCCGAGAATTCCACCCTGAATGGCGGCGCCTACGGCCACCGCTTCGTCGGGGTTTACCCCCCTGTTGGGTTCTTTCTTGAAGAGATCCTTTACAATCTGCTGTACCGCGGGAATCCGGGTGGAACCGCCGACAAGGATAACTTCGTCGATCTGCTCCGCGTTGAGGTTCGCATCTTTCAGGGCCTTGATACAGGGTTCTTTGGAACGGTCAAAGAGATCCTGAACCATCTGTTCAAATTTTGCCCTGGAAAGGCTCTTCTGCAGGTGTTTTGGCCCGCTCTGGTCTGCGGTGATGAAAGGCAGGTTGATATCCGTGGTCTGTACCGCGGAAAGTTCGATCTTTGCCTTCTCCGCCGCCTCCCGGAGCCGCTGCAGGGCCATCCTGTCCTGCCCCAGATCTATGCCAGTATCCTTTTTGAATTCGCTGATGAGCCATTCCTGGATACGGCGGTCAAAGTCATCCCCGCCCAGATGTGTATCGCCGTTGGTGGATTTTACCTCAAAAACCCCCTCGCCCAGTTCCAAAATAGAAATATCGAAAGTACCGCCCCCAAGGTCATAGACAGCGATAGTTTTCTCTTTTCTCTGATCTTTGTTGAAGCCGAAGGCTAAAGAAGCGGCCGTGGGCTCATTGATGATCCTCTTGACATCAAGACCGGCTATCTTCCCCGCATCCTTTGTGGCCTGCCGCTGAGCATCGTTAAAGTAGGCCGGCACGGTGATGACAGCCTCGGTAACCGTCTCGCCCAGATAGTCTTCGGCGGTCTGCTTCATCTTTTGGAGGACGAATGCGGAAATTTCCTGGGGAGCGTACTTTTTGCCGTCAATGTCTACCCGGACATCGTCCCCCTGTTCCGCTACCCTGTAGGGCACAAGCTTCATTTCGTTGCTCACTTCGGAGAAACGGCGGCCCATAAAGCGCTTTATTGAGAAAATCGTGTTTTCCGGATTGGTGATCATCTGGTTTTTCGCCGGCTGACCGACCACCCGTTCACCCTTACTGGTAAAACCCACGATGGAAGGGGTTGTGCGCCCTCCCTCGGAGTTCTGAATCACTACCGGCTCGCCGCCTTCAAGGACGGCCACGCAGGAATTTGTTGTTCCCAGATCAATACCAATTATCTTTCCCATTATTTTCAGTCTCCTTATTCGCTTTTATTTTCTTCAGGCATAACAACCTTGACTTTTGCGCTTCGTATGACCCGGTCTTTCAGCGTATAGCCCTTGATCAGATCTTGAGCCACCACCGGTTCGGTAATTTCAGCCGATTTTTCCATCATCAGGGCTTCGTGGCGGTTGGGATCGAAAGGTTCCCCTTCCGAATTAAAGCGTTTCAGGCCCCATTTGCTTTCCAGTTGGGAAGAAAGACGCTGTTCAATCATGGAAATACCCTGACAGAGGGTATCAAAATCCGCCGGACTCTTCTGACCTGCTCCCGCCGCCTGCAGCGCCCGTTCAAAGTCATCGATGATCGGAATAATGTCCAGCAGCAGACTCTGGTTGGCAAATTCGATGGCGGTCTGCTTCTCCTGGTTCATCCGTTTGCGGAAATTTTCAAAATCCGCAGCCTTGCGGAGGTACTGATCCTTTGCCTCGGCAAGCCGGGCTTCCAGTTCCGCAATTTTTTCCTCAGGGGTAGATTCTTTGGCCGCTTTTTCCGCCTTGTCTTCCGCCGCCGTTTCGCCGGCCGTCTCATGCTCCTGAGCGAAACCATACGGCGAAGCTTCCGGCGCACCCTGATCCGTTTGGGCCCCGGCGGAATGTTCCGGAAGGGGATTTTTCAGGGTATCGGTGGATTCAGGTGAAACACCGCTTTCAGCGGCCTGCGCCTCTCTTGCCGCAGGAGTTTCCTGTCCCGCTGCCCGGGATTCCGGAGAGGAAAATTCCTGTTTTGAGTTTTCATGGTGACCACGGCGTGAATGTTTTGACATTAAATCTTCCTGATTTTTTTGGAATAATAATCATTCAAATGTAAGATACTTATTCAGGAAACAAAGGTCAATCAAATTCGATCAAAAGCGCCTATAAAAAGAGCAGGACCGAAGAAAGTATGGTCAAAGTATAGATTATGATGCGGAAATGAGACCTTAGAAAAATATATGGCTGAATAACTGATCGATCAGTATCAGGATACCCAGAATTGCCGTATACGCGGCAAATCCCAGAAGGGAACGTTCCCGGACTATCTTTAACATGAGCCTTATCGAAAAGAATCCCACTATTGCCGCTGTAAGAACGCCGGCAATCAGGGCCGCGGGGCTTATCCCGGTTTCCGGGGCCCCTGTGCCCCCAAGCAGATCCTTTGTCTGCAAAACCAAAGCCCCCAGAATCGCCGGTATGGAGAGCAGGAACGAAAACCGGGCCGCAAAATCCCGGTCAAGACGCCGGAACAGGGCCCCCGACAGGGTTGAACCCGAACGGGATACTCCGGGAATAATCGCTATTGCCTGCAAAATCCCTATTATCAGGGCGTCAAGCCGGTCCATTTTCTTTGTTTGAACAAGTCCGCGTTGTTTTTGTCTGTATATGTTTAGTATTTCCGGGCTAAAGAGCAGGGCCGCGGTAATCAGGAAGGCAAAACCCAGAAAACTCCCGGTAGAAAAGGCCCTTTCTATGGTTTCATCAAAAAGCAGGGCCGCGATTACCGCCGGAATCGTTCCCAGGATGAGATAAGCGGTAAGCGGCTGTACGATCCGTTTCAAAATGGCCCGTATATCCTTCCAAAGGACGATGAACACCGCTATCAGGGTGCCCCCGTGTACCAGGGTATCAAAAAGGAGATTATCCCCGCTGACACCGAATATCCGCTGGAAGAGTACCAGATGCCCGGAGCTTGATACGGGCAGGAATTCGGTAATTCCCTGTACCGCTCCCAAAATGACCGCTTCAAAAATACTCATTACCGAACTATACCCCCAAGTCCCGCAAAAATGAAAGAGCATGGGAAAGTTTTTCCTGTGAGGCTGTTCCAAAACTTCAGTTTTTGGAACAGCTTCCTTAGATTTAAGTGAAAAACCGGGGCTTTTGACCGGTTTTTCCAAGAGCCTGTTCCAAAACCGTGCGCGTTAGCGCACAGTAAATTAGTTTTGGAACAGGCTCATGTATCTAAAAGAAGGCATAAATTGTTCAAATATTGAACAACCGCCTGGATGCCTGGATAGACAATCTTGTATTTTATGCATCCTTGTGCTATCGTTTTATTTTATAAGCCATGATAACGGCGAATTTCGCAAGCCTGTTTCGGCGGCGGCGGGATTTTAGAGGGAAGGGTTTCGGTTATTTTGCGCCAAAGGACTTTAAGGTCCCCTGTTGCAAACTTGTTTACAGGTTTGTTCCGGCTATAATAGCAGTATATGAAGAATACGGGTAAAATTTTATTAAAAATTCCAGCCGTTTTGACAGTTGGAGGAATTTGGTTCTTTTCTTCCCGGAGTATCTTGCCCAGGCCGCCGGGAATTTTCGGCTTTGACAAGTTTCAGCACCTTTTGACCTATGGACTACTGGCTCTGACCATTGCCCTCTGGTTTTCCAGGGAGACCTGGCGTGCCGGAAGTTTCGCTGCATGGTTTCGGGCCGGAGTAAGGCGGAGCCCTGCGGAAAAATCCGGGAAAATAGGGAGGTGCGGCGCTCTGTTGCTCACTTTTGCTCTTGCTTCGGCCTACGGAGTGATTGACGAGATACATCAGTCCTTTGTTCCCGGCCGGACTTGTACTTTACCGGACTGGATAGCCGATACCATCGGAGCCTTTTTGGGCGCCGTCCTTGTATTGTTTCTCGTAAAGAAAATTTATAAATAGTGAGACTCTAATAGCCAAAAACATGTATAAAAAAGAGGATGTTTCCGGATGAAGGGTATCATATTGGCCGGAGGGACTGGTACCAGGCTCTATCCTGTCACCAGGGCGGTTTCCAAGCAGATTCTCCCCCTCTATGACAAGCCGATGATCTATTACCCCCTTTCGGTGCTGATGCTGGCGGGTATTCGGGAGGTTCTCATCATCTCCACTCCCCGGGATCTTCCTGTTTTCCGGGAACTTTTTGGTGACGGCGCGTGGCTGGGGATGCATTTTGAATACCGCCTCCAGGAGAGCCCCCGGGGCCTTGCCGACGCCTTCATAGTCGGAGCGGACTTTATCGGAAAGGAAAGCTGCGCCCTTGTGCTGGGAGACAACGTATTCTACGGCAGTGGTTTTAGCAAAATCCTGCAGGGCGCCGTTTCCAAAATTGAAACGAAGGGCGGCGGAGCCATATTCGGTTACTATGTAAAAGATCCAGCGGCTTACGGAGTGGTGGAATTTGACGTTTCGGGCAGAGCCCTCTCCATTGAGGAAAAGCCTGCCGTTCCCCGGTCTCACTATGCAGTCCCCGGTCTCTACTTTTACGATGAGGCCGTAGTCAATATTGCCAAAAACGTAAAACCTTCGGCCCGGGGCGAGATAGAGATCACCGCGGTGAACAATGCCTACCTTTTGGAAGGCCGTCTTTCCGTGGAAGTGCTGGGCCGGGGCATGGCATGGCTTGATACCGGTACCTATGACGGCCTTCTGGAGGCCTCAAACTTCATCGAAACCATCCAGAAACGGCAGGGCATGTATGTTTCCTGCATCGAAGAAATCGCCTACAGCAAGGGCTGGATCAGCCGGGAAGATCTTCTGAAACTGGCGGCTTCCTACAAGACCGAATACGGCGCCTATCTTGCCTTTATTGCCGGAGAAACGCTTCTCCCTTCGGTATAAACATTTTTGGCCTGTCCTGCCGGAACACTTGCGTTTCTAAAAAAACCGGAACGAGCCCAAGGAACAGATTTGAGTTTTACCATTACGCCTTGCCCCATTGAGGGGCTCTATGAAATTCAGCCTAAGGTCTTCGGCGACAGCCGGGGGTATTTTTTTGAGGTCTGGTCCGAGCGGGATTTTGCCGCGGCGGGGATTACAGGGCCCTTTGTTCAGGATAACCAGTCCCGGTCGGTAAGGGGAGTGCTCCGGGGCCTTCACTTCCAGAGGGCTCATCCCCAGGGCAAGCTGGTCAGGGCCATCGAAGGGGAGGTCTTTGATGTTGCCGTGGATATCCGTCCCGGTTCCCCCGGTTACGGCAAGTGGCATGCCGTGGTTTTGAGTGGTGAAAAACAGAACCAGTTCTACATTGCGCCGGGTTTTGCCCATGGTTTTCTGGTACTGAGTGAGAGTGCAATTTTTGCCTATAAATGCACGGATTTTTATCACCCTGAAGATGAAGGGGGCATCATCTGGAATGACGCTTCCATTGGTATAGCCTGGCCGGATGCGGGAACGGAGTACATACTTTCCGAAAGGGACAGGAAACTTCCGTGCTTTGGTTAATCGGCAACAGGGGCATGCTTGGCACGGAACTTTCAAGGCTTCTGGAACAGGAGAACATCCCCCATGCCGGAACAGACCGGGAAGTTGACATCACCGATCCTGCGGCGCTTGAGGCCTTTGCCCGGAATATATGGCCCGGTAAGGACAGTGCCCGCTGGATCATCAACTGCGCTGCGTATACTGCGGTAGACAGGGCGGAGGATGAACAGGAACTCTGCCGCCGGCTCAATACACAGGGAGCCGCCAACATTGCCGCCTGCGCCGCAGGCGTTGGGGCAGGACTCATCCATATTTCGACGGACTATGTGTTTGACGGCAAAGGGATTCCCGGCGGAGACGGCAGGCCCCGCCCTTACCGGGAAGATGACCGCACAGATCCTGCCGGTGTCTATGGCCTTACCAAGCGGGACGGCGAAACAGCCGTAACGGAAAATAATCCCGCCTCTGTCATAATCCGTACCGCATGGCTCTATGGGCAATACGGCAGTAACTTTGTCACAACCATGCTCGCCCTCATGAAGGAACGGGACATCGTTTCTGTGGTTAATGATCAGTACGGCAGTCCCACATGGGCCCGCGATCTTGCCGGCGTTCTTCTTGAGATAGTAAAGACGGCCAAAAACGGAAGACAGATTCCCTGCGGTATATATCACTATACCAACGAAGGCAGCATCACCTGGTACGATTTTGCGGAAAAGATTTATGAAGAAGCCCGCAGTTCCGGCCTTCTTGCCAAAAATTGTACTGTAAAGCCCTGCGCCAGTTCCGAATATCCTGCCAGGGTAAAACGGCCCGCATATTCGGTTCTTGATAAAACAAAGATACGAAAGGCCCTGGGACTCCGTATTCCCTCATGGGATGAGAGCCTGCGGAACTATTTAGTGTCTGTCTATAATGTAGACACATTATAGACAGACTACCTTAAAAAC
>JAIRNJ010000099.1 GCA_031258115.1 Treponema sp.
CCCCGAGTGACGGTCCACCCGGTGTAAAAACTGTCTGGCGGGGTTTACAGAAATTCTACACCCTCTACGACTATAGGGAACTGTTCGACTTTGTGGGTCAAGTTTAGCCCTCTGGGGCGTAATAAGGGTATGAAACCCGAGTCCAATACCTTTAAAGAACAACCATACCCCGTCCGCTCTGCGGCGGGGTTGGTTGATTTTATTCGTGTTGAAAGAGTTTAATACCCAGAAACCCGCTTGCGCGGGGATCTTCAGGGCGAGGCTGATGATTCAGCCTCCCTGAATTGAGCCTGTTCCGAAACCAGCCGGGTTGGAGCAGGCTCAGCTCTATTCCTTAATCTTCCCCCCACAGCCATGTGGACAGGTAGCGTTCCCCCGAATCGGGAAGGACGGCTACGATGGTCTTGCCCTGATTTTCAGGGCGTTTGCTGAGGGTCAGGGCCGCTTCCAGTGCGGAGCCTGAGGAAATGCCTACGAGGATGCCTTCTTCCTTTGCAAGGCGGCGGGCGGCGTTTCCTGCCTTTACATCGTCGGTGAGGTAGATTTCATCAATGACTCCTGCATCGTATACTCCGGGCTTGAAACCCGCTCCGATGCCCTGGATCTTGTGGGGGCCGGGCTGCCCTCCTGAGAGAACAGGGGAAGCGGAGGGTTCTACAGCCACCACTTTGACGGAGGCTTTCTTGAGTTTGAGATACCGGCCGGCTCCTGTAACGGTTCCGCCCGTGCCCACGCCGCCTATAAGGATGTCAACCGCTCCGTCCGTATCCTTCCAAATCTCAGGGCCGGTGGTCTTCTCGTGGATCTCCGGGTTGGCGGAGTTATTGAACTGCTGGGGAATGAAGGAATTGGGGATGGAGGCGGCCAGTTCTTCCGCCTTTGCGATGGCTCCCTTCATGCCTTTGGCCCCTTCGGTGAGTTCCAGTTCCGCGCCCAGGGCCTTGAGGAGTTTGCGTCTCTCAATGCTCATCGTTTCCGGCATGGTGAGGATGATGCGGTAACCTTTTACCGCCGCCACAAAGGCGAGTCCTATGCCGGTATTGCCGCTGGTCGGCTCGATGATCACCGAACCTTTTTTCAGCGTCCCCGATTTTTCCGCAGCTTCGATCATTGCCAGGGCTATTCTATCCTTGACACTGTGGAGGGGGTTAAAATACTCCAGCTTTACATAGATAACGGCTCCACCTTCGTTAATCTTGTTGAGCTTCACCAGCGGGGTATTCCCGATGAGATCTGTAATCTTTTCAACTTTTGCCATGACGGTCTCCTATATCCTAGTATTTATAGAGGCATTATAATTCATAAAATATCTTTTGTAAAGGGGGAAGAAAGGGTATTTTCAATATTTTAACATAAAGCTTCCGGAATGAAAATTGGCAATACGTATACCATGCTTGCGGCAACCTTGAAGTATGGGTTATCATATCCTTAGAGGAGAAAAAATGAAGCGTCTGCCCTCATACTTTGTTCTTGTTTTTGTTGCTTTTCTCCCCTTTTCGTCCTGTATCCGCAATGATTTTGAATTCCATGGGGGATATTATACAGTTCAGGCTGATGCTTTTGACGAGTACGGCTGGAAGGAGTATGTCAGCCTCTATATCAGCGACGGCAGGATCCTTTCGGCAGAGTACAATGCGATAAATTCTTCCGGTTTCATCAAATCCTGGGATATGAACTATATGAGGATGATGAATGTCCGGCGCGGCATCTATCCCAATGCCTATACACGCATCTATACAGGGCGGCTTCTGGAGACACAGGATCCGGAAAAAGTGGATGTGATTTCCGGGGCAACCAATTCCTGGCATAACTTCAGGCAGTTGACCGCGGCGGCCATTGAACAATCCCGGCTTGGTAATCAGGAGATAAGCTTTATTTCGGTAAGCGGAACTGGGCAATAGGATGAAATTTATAAAATGCCGCAGTCTCAGGCTGATGATCCTCTCCGCATCAGCCGCCGCTTTTCTTATCTTTACGGTCGCCCTCCAGGGGATCATGTTTATTTTCATGGGTTTTCTTACCGATTTCCTTCTTCTGGAAACCCTGCGGCCCATGGCAAAGGCATCTTCCCTGAGTGTTCAGGGGAATCTCCACATGCTGGCAGACCGGATCTTCCTTATCCGGGACAACAACCCCTTTGCGGATCCGGACTTTTCCCGGGAGAATAAACAGAAGGCCCTTGATTTTGCCGTTTCGGGGATAGAGTTTGTGTGGCTCGGTCTCTATTCTTCCAACGGAGATCTTGATACCGGCGCGGGAGATTGCCCTCCGGACATCAGGGATTTTGACATTTATCGTCTCATCAATGAATCTGAAAATCTGGTTATTGATGATATTGAAGAGGGCATATCGGGAGATTTGGAGATTATTATCGGAGCGCCTGTCATGGAGGGGCCTTCCATCACCTGCTATCTTGTGGGAAGCTACCGCTACCACATACTCAACGACATTCTTTCTGCGATTAATATTTCCTCCCAGAGTACGGCGTTCATCATTGATGAAAAAGGGTACTACAAGGCTCACAGGGATCTTGAGAAGGTCAGGGCCGGCGAAAGTATTTTTTCCGACGGGATCTGGGGCAGGGATGCTGAAGAATTTCTTTCCAGGATAAAAACAGGAAGCACGGGAACGATGATGTTTCCAGGACCGGGAGGCGAGTGTTTTTTAAGCTATGCTCCGGTTCGGGGAACCGTCTGGTCATTGGTGATTGAAGCTCCCGGAAGCGATTTTATTTACTATACCCGCTACGCTTTGATTGCAGGAAGTCTCATCGCTTTTCTTCTTGCATGTTTCTTTACGTTTGTTTTTGCGTTTTTTATTACGAAAGTTTTAACCAATCCCCTCAAGCTGATTACCGGCAGCGCGCACCGGCTCTCCCTGGGGCTTTTTACACAGAGTCTGCCTCCCCAGCTTCCGGAAAGGGAAGATGAGATCGGGCAGTTGGGCGCCGCCTTTATGTCCATGTCCGAATCGGTCAGGGCGGTAATCATCGACATTGATCATCTGACTCACGCCGCCATGACAGGAAGGCTGAAGGCCCGGAGCAGCCTTGCCGGCCTGCAGGGGGATTACCGGCAGATCCTGTCGGGAGTCAACATTACACTGGACGTGATCTGTTCCCAGATCGATGCGGTTCCCGAGGCCCTTGCCCTCTTTAATGAAGACCGGGAGATGATCTATTGGAACCGGGCAATGGATGAATTTCTTTTGACCCACGGTCTTCTTCCCTCAGATCCGCGGGTTCTGGAACGGCTTGCCGGCGGCGGTAAAGACATTCCCGGAGATACTCTGGCCGAGGAAGCGGTATCCCTCTTCGATCCTTCAAATCCCAATCCGTCTTCTTTCAGCGCCGACATTGCCCTTCTGGGAGATAACGGCGCCGATAACTACATATTAACAATGCAGCGTTCCGGCCGGGACGCCCTGCACAGTGATTCTGTCTGCGTGATACTTCTTCTGCAGAATGTTACCATGCTCACCAGGGCGAAAATTGACGCGGAAGCGGCAAGCCAGGCCAAGAGCGACTTCCTTTCCAGAATGAGCCATGAGATACGTACCCCGATGAATGCAATCAACGGCATGACCGCCATTGCCAAAGCCGCAACGGATCTCGACAAGATCCGTAATTGTCTTTCGCAGATCGAAGCGTCTTCCGCCCACCTTTTGGGGGTGATCAACGATATTCTGGACTTCAATAAAATTGAATTCGGAAAACTCAGTCTTGACGTGCAGGATTTCTCCCTCAGACAGGATTTGGAATTTGTTCATGCCATGATGCAGAGCCGTTCCGTTGAAAAGGGAATAACCCTGCGGCTCAATATAGAAAACATAGAACATGACGGGCTTTCCACAGATTCCCTGCGGCTCAATCAGGTACTTATAAATCTCCTCTCCAATGCGATTAAATTTTCTCCGAAAGAAAGTGAAGTGATCGTTACGGTGAAGGAAACCGGAAGAGCGGGAGGGGAGAGTATCTACCGTTTTGATGTAAGCGATCAGGGCATCGGTATCAGCGAGGAACAGGAGGCAAGGCTTTTCAGGCCCTTTGAACAGGCCGACGGGGGCATTACCCGCAATTACGGCGGAACGGGTCTCGGTCTTGTGATAAGCAAGAACCTTGTCGGGATGATGGGCGGAGAGATAAGCCTCAAAAGCAGGATTGGGGAGGGGAGTACCTTTAGTTTTACCATCCGCTGCCCTGCGGAAAAAGAATTTACCGACAGAAGTACTGAAGTAGCCAGCCTTGATTCCGAAGCGCCGGCTCATGATTTTTCGGGCAAGAGATGCCTCCTGGTGGATGACATTGATATTAACCGTGAGATAATCATAGAACTTCTGTCGGAAACGAAGATCGAAATTGAGCCTGCTTCCAACGGCCGGGAAGCGGTTGACAAGTTTACTGCGTCCCCCGAAGGCTGGTATGACATCATCCTGATGGACATGCAGATGCCTGTGCTGGATGGCTGCAGCGCTGCCCGTGAGATCCGTTCCGCGGGGCGCAGGGATTCTGTTCTTCCCATTATTGCCATGACAGCCAATGTGATGGAGGATGATGTGAAGCGGGCAAAAGATTCAGGCATGAATGCTCATCTTGCAAAGCCTGTTGAAATTTCGGCCATGTATGCCCTGATGAACCGGTTTCTTTTTCCTGCCGGGGTATGAGTGAGGCATGGTAATGGATAGAGCTTTATTGATGGGGAATGAAGCCATTGCCCTGGGAGCTCTGAGAGCCGGACTGCGCCTGGCTTCGGGTTATCCGGGGACTCCCTCCACAGAAATTCTTGAGACTCTGGCGAAGGAACTGAAGGCAGGCCGTGCTCCGGATCTCTATGTTGAGTGGTCGGTGAACGAGAAGACGGCCCTGGAACTTGCCGCGGGCGCCGCATGGTCAGGTCTCAGGGCCATGGTAACCATGAAGCAGGTAGGGCTCAATGTCGCCTCCGATCCCCTGATGAGTCTCAACTATCTGGGAGTGGAGGGGGGCCTTGTCGTGGTGGTTGCGGACGATCCGGGGCCCATCTCAAGCCAGACCGAACAGGATACCAGGCATTTCGGCCGCTATGCCAAGATTGCTGTGTTTGACCCTTCTTCGCCTGAGGAAGCCTATGCCATGACAGGCAGGGCGTTTGAGGTTTCCGAAAAATATCACCGGCCGGTGATACTCCGCCCCACTACCAGGGTTTGCCACAGTTATGCTGCCGTAGAACTGTTGCCGCCAATGGAGAAGTCCCGCGGCGGTGAGGGTTTTCAGAAGGCCGGTAACCGTTTTGTCATTTTTCCCAGTCTTGCCTACAGGAATCATGTGCAGATTGAAAAAGATCTTGCCGCAATGGCCGGGGACTTTTCTTCTTTTCAATTTAAATTTGAATGCAACAGGATACGGCGCGCTTTCGCGCAGAGGAATAGCCTCAGGCGGCATAAGCTGGGCCTATACCATGGAGGCTCTGGAAGGGCTTGAAGCGGCCAAGCCTGAAGCTGCAAGGGAACATGTATTCTCACCCGGAGAACAGGGGGACGGGGCCTCCCTCCCTGAAACGAAGTTTCATGCGGACAGGGCGGCTTCGGATGTCAGGCGCTGTAAGGTAACGGTATTCCCCGTTCCCGAAAAAACGATTCTCGATTTTCTTAAGGGTCTTGACGAAGTGCTGGTTATCGAAGAACTTGACCCGGTAATAGAAACAGAACTCCTCCGCATCTGTGCGGCAAACGGTCTTTCCGTGAAGATTAAGGGCAAGCTCAACGGGCACATGCCCAATGCCGGAGAATACAGCGCCGCGCTGGTAACAGAAAAACTGCGGGATTTCCTCGGTCTCCGTTCTTCAGCCGGGCAGTCTGCGGCCCCTGGGCTTCAGACCCCGCTTCCGGTACGCCCTCCTGTCCTCTGCGCCGGCTGTCCCCACCGGGCTTCCTTCTTTGCGGTAAAGGAGGCGGTACGGAAGTACAATGCAGGCCGGGCCGTCAAACGCAAGGCGGTATACAGCGGGGACATCGGCTGTTATACCCTGGGAAACGCCCTTCCTCTTGATATGGTGGACACATGCCTCTGTATGGGAGCCGGGATAAGCAATGCCCAGGGTATCGGCAGGGCGGAGATCCTCCTGGGTCATGAGGCTCCCCTGAATTTTGCCTTTATCGGAGATTCTACTTTCTTCCATACCGGTATACCCGGAATTGTCAATGCGGTGTACAGCAGGGCCAATATAATCATTGCCGTACTTGACAACAGTACCACTGCCATGACAGGAGGACAGCCGCATCCGGGCATGGGGTTTTCCATATCGGGTTCTCCGGCGGAAAAAATCAGCATCGTCAGGGTGCTGGAATCCCTTGGCATAACAGAGATTGTACGGGTTAATCCCTTTGATTGGGAAGAAGCGGAGAACGCCGCCGCCGCGCTGCTTGAAAAAGACGGAGTGCGGGTTATAGTCTTTGAGGCGCCCTGCATAATGGTAAGTCTCCCCGGCAAGCCTTTGGGCATAGACACGGAAAAATGCAGCCGCTGTAAACTCTGCATCAACAAACTGGGCTGTCCTGCAATTTCATGCGATCTGCCCACGGTTTCCACTGGACCTTCGGTTTCCATTGTTTCCATTGATCGATCCCTCTGTACCGGCTGCGGCCTCTGTAAAAGTGTCTGTCCTTCGCTGGCAATCGGGGCTGTGTCATGAAGCTTAACTGCCTTATTACCGGGGTGGGAGGACAGGGAACGGTGCTGCTCTCGCGGCTCATCGGGGACGCCGCACTGGAGCGGGGCCTCAATGTCCGGGGTTCGGAAACCATCGGCATGGCCCAGCGGGGAGGCAGCGTGGTAAGCCACATCCGCATGTCGGACGGCCTCATTCATTCGCCCCTTATCCCCCCTGCTCTTGCCGATATTATCATTGCCTTTGAGCCTGCTGAGGCGGCGCGGACTCTCTCCTTCCTCTCCCCCGGGGGGAGGCTCCTCTCCTTCTCGCGCCCCCTCCAGCCGGTGAGCGCGTCCCTTGCCGGACCTTACGATGCGGCGGCCCTTATCGCCGGTATCAGGGAAGAGGCAGGCCCGCGTTTTACCCTTGTTGACGCAGAAAAACTGCCGGCCCTTGGTTCTCCCAAAACGCTGAACCTTGTCCTGCTGGGGGCGGCCCTCAGACTGGATATATTTCCCTTCGGCAGGGAAGACATTGTTACCGTTTTGAAGAAACGCCTTCCCGAAAAATTCTGGGATATGAATATCAAAGCCCTGAGCCTGTTATAAAACTGAAGCTTGCCGATGCCTTGGCAAGGACGCAGGGTCTTGCATAAACCTTGATTCCCGGTTATTGTTCCTATACATAGAAACAGAGGTTTGGAGAATTATTGGAGAATTATATTATGGAAATGAATGCGGAGATGCTGGGAGGCATAAAAAAATCGATAAGGGCTGCCATGAAAGGCGGCTTTTATGCGGCTCACTTCAAGGGTATACACGCGGAAGACATAAAGAGCAGGGAAGACTTTGAAAAACTCCCCTTTACCGGGAAGGAGGATCTCCGGGAGGCCTACCCGCTGGGGCTCTGCGCGGTGGACGAAGGGGAAATTGTCCGCATACATTCGTCTTCCGGCACCACGGGGACGCCGGTGATCATCCCCTACACCCAAAAGGATGTGCGGGACTGGGCCGTGATGTTTGCCCGCTGTTACGAGACGGCAGGCGTTACCAAATCGGACAGGGTTCACATTACCCCCGGTTACGGGCTTTGGACAGCGGGTATCGGCTTTCAGCTTGGAGCGGAACTTCTGGGCGCCATGGCGATTCCCATGGGGCCGGGAAACACCGACAAGCAGCTCAGGATGATGGAAGACCTCAAATCCACGGTGCTCTGCGCCACTTCATCCTATGCCCTGC
>JAIRNJ010000239.1 GCA_031258115.1 Treponema sp.
AGAACGCCTCCGTCGATATACTTTTCCATGAGCAGATCCCCGGCAAGTTTCAGGGTAAAGACAGTACTGCCCGCGCCGATAAAGACAAACTTGAAACGCTTTTTTCCAAAAAACATAAATCTTGTCCTCCGTAAATCCATTTCGTGCCTGTCCGCAAAGCCGGTTACTTTATGGATAGATTCCATTTCGCCGGTTTCAGAAGATCCTCCGGCCTTTCGGCAATAATGTCAAAAAGTTCCCTTTCCTCTTCGAGACAGTAACCGTATCCCGCTCCCACCGCCAGGATGCCGTTACCCTTTGCCGCTTCGGCATCAATATGCCTGTCGCCTACAAAAAGCCAGTCTCCCAAAAACGAAGCTCCCGCAGCACTTATGATTTCCCCGGTCATTTCGACTTTCCGGGATCTTCCGCAGCAGATACTCTTAAAAAAAGGTCTGATGCCGGTTACATCCAACAGAAGATTGATATGATCCGGGTGGCCTGTGCTGGCAATGTATAATTCCACCCCAAGGCCTTTGAGTTCTTCCAGAATTTCCTCAATGCCCGGAAAAAGCATCCCCCTGCCGATACGCTGTATTTCCCGCGCCTCTCCCAGATCCGTTTCTTTCTGGAAAGCCAGGAGAAGTTCCTGTGTAAAACTTTGTTTTATGTCCGATTCGATATTCGAGCCTGGCTTTACATTGCCAAGAAGCACCCGGTAATACTCAAGGCCGGGATAACCCATAGCCGCTTTAACCTGTTCAGCCGAAAAAGGCGGGAGCCCCAGTTTTTTCGCGGCTTCATTGCAGGCAATGATTGTTGCCTTTGCCGTATCCGACAGGGTTCCGTCCATATCAAAAATGAAATGTTTATAAACGCCCATGATCCGCCATCACAGCTTCGACATTTTTAACACTCAAGTCCGCATTGGCGCCGCCGACAACCCCAACAGAGATATTACCGCAGGCGTTCCCGTATTCAAGGCATTGCCCGGCCGGAAAACCCCGGATAAACCCATGGATAAAACCCGCATTAAAAGAATCACCCGCGCCGGTAGTGTCTATCACCCTGACATCACTGTAGGCTGTTGTTGAAAACAGCTTGCCGCCGCTTGCACAGCAGGCCCCGTTTTTTCCACGCTTTACCACAGCCGCAGCGCAGAATTTTCCCAGCTCCTGTGCGGCGTCTTCGCAGGATGATTTCCCTGTTATACTCAAAGCTTCTGTTTCGCTGGGAAAAAAAATATCCGTATGAGAGAGAACTTCCCTGATGCCGAAATCCCAGGTTCCCGTATCATCCCATCCTGAATCCAGGGAAGTGCTTACCCCGTAACCGTGGGCGGTTTTGAAGATCCGCGCCAGATCCAGCCGCAGTGCGGTCTGCAGAAAAAAAGATCCCACATGAATATGCCCGGCGCTCTTCAAAACAGCAGGATCAATATCGGCAAAACAAAAAGTGCTGATCGTTCCCAGAACGGTTACAAGCGCCCGATCTCCGCCCCAGTTAAGAGCCAGGGTGACGCCGGTTTCTTCCGATGGGGCCATTTTGCAATAACTTGTATTGATACCCCGGTTCTCCAGTTCCCGTATTACATAGCGGCCGTCTTCGTCATCGCCGGTTTTTCCACAGAAAGCAACAGTAAGGCCGAGTTTTACAAGATTCGCCGCGCAAAGAGCGGTGGAACTTCCAAGGGTTTTTTTAAATCCTTCCGCAATAATTTCACGGTTCAAGGACGGCGCTTCCTTTAACCCGGTAATAATGAGATCGGTATTGAGTTCGCCCATGGCAAGAACATCAAATTTTGTTTCCGCCATTTTTATTTCCCCAGTTCGTAGAGAGTTACCCCTGAAACCACCCTGGTAAGCTCTCCCGAAGGAACAGGATTGTCGGTAGGAATTCCAAGGGACAAGGATTTAAACATAGCCAAAAGTTGGCAGAAGACAAGATAAGAAATACCCCGGCAGATTTCGCCTGTTTCGCCGTAACCTTCTCCCCCTATTACAATATTCTCGTCTACCGGAAGCGAAAGTTTTTCGCCGCTCAGGGCAATTACCCTGTTCCCTTTTTTCTGCCGGTTAATTTCATCCAGGAGATCCAGATCGTAACGGGCAGTGAAAGAATCGGGGGAAACAAAATGTATTGTAAGGGTCTTATCCTTGATTATTGATTTTGGGCCATGCCGGAATCCCAGGGGATTGTCCCAACTGGTGCTCACTTCCCCGGCAGTGAGTTCCAGGGATTTGAGGGCCGTTTCCCGGGCCAGTCCCCGCAGACAGCCGCTGCCGAGGGCAGCAAGGCGGTCATAGCCGGTTTCCGCCCATTTACGCGCAACAGAGACCAGGGCTTTCCCCTCCCTGTCAAAAACACCGGCAAGCCGGTTTATATCCTCTACAACAGCCCTGATTTTTCCGGCGCTTAAAAAAGCGCAGCATGCCAGAGCCATACAGGTAAAACTGGAAGTCATGGCAAACCCCTTATCATTTGACCCCTCGGGCATGATCAGGGCGAGTCCCTTTCCCGTTGATGTTATTTTGGCGAGATTTGACCCGCCGTCGCAGACCAGTGTCAGTTCGTAGAGATCTTTCACAATAGTGCGGGCATATTTAACCGCTTCCGTCGATTCGGGACTGTTGCCCGAGCGCCCAAAGGAAACCAGAAGAGTCGGAACATCGGGAAAAAGTACCGAGTACGGCGAAGAGACAATATCCGTGGTATGAATAGACTCAACGGGGAGACCCCAGGCTTTGCCGGCCATAAGAGCCGCGGTTTCTCCTGCAAAAGCGGAACTCCCCGCACCGGTAAGGATTATGCGCCTCTTTCCAAGGCCTCCCATCCTGCCGATAAAATCAAGAATTGTATTCTCCCTTGAGAGAAGATAAGAGCCCAAAACACGCCAAAGACTGCCCTGCCGGGCTATCTCGGCGGAGGTATAGACGCATTTTTTTGATGAAAACCAGTTCTCATCAAATCCGTAGAAAGTTTCCCATGTATCCATGTATCTGCCTCGATCACATTATTGTTATAACATTATTATCACCTTAGGGCTTGCCTGTCAAATGCCCGGATCTCGTCATGATAAAAATCCATAAAGATTTTTCTAAAATGCTTGACAATGCCTTTAATGCCCCTTACCCTTAACTCATATTCTACCAAATTGGATATGATGATATATCCATAGGAGAGAATTTTATGCTTATTGACTGTCATGTTCACACTCAGGTGGAAGTAGAGAACAAGGGCGCTTTGCTCAAAAGTATGGATGAAGCGGGGGTGGATAAAATAATTCTTCTTTCCAATCATCCTGCCGCATTTTACAATTACAGTCCCGAAGGGAAACTGCTTGAAAAGAAA
>JAIRNJ010000269.1 GCA_031258115.1 Treponema sp.
ATAATGGAGACTACCCCGTCATACATGGTTATTATTGATGACAATGCCTCTGTTGAATATATCAGCGATTCCCTTGCCGCATGGCTGGATATAACCCAGAAAGAGTATGTTGTCGGCCGTCCGCTGATAGATATTTTCCCCCTGGGCCAGATGCGGATGATATTCCAGGAATTAATGGAACAGGGAGGTTATGTAGAAAAGGATTTTGAGGTTGACATTGGGGATACCCACTACTACTTTATGCTTCGTTCATCAACCCTTAAAGAAGGCGGCTTTTCCCGGCTGATTGAGTGGATGGACATCAGCCCCATCATGAATGCAAAGATCGAGGCCGAGTCTGCCGCCAGGGCAAAAAGCGAATTCCTTGCCAACATAAGCCACGAGATCCGCACCCACATGAATGCCATCATCGGCATGACGGATCTGATGCTTGTCAATCCTCTGGAGGAAGAACAAATAAACCGGGCGGAAACCGTCAGGGGAGCTGCGATAAGCCTTCTTAACATTATCAATGATATACTTGATTTTTCAAAGATCGATGCCAGGAAGATGGAAATAGTGCCCAAGCCCTTCGATATTGTTTCCTGTATCAGAGACACGATCAGCATCATCAATATCAAGGCTGCCGACGCAGGGCTTGTCTTTACCGTTTTTATTTCAAAGGATCTGCCGGCCACGGTTAACACCGACGAACTGCGGCTCAAGCAATGCCTCATAAACATACTCAACAATGCCGTCAAGTTTACCAAAAAAGGGGGCATCTCTCTTAAAGCATGGGCCGAATACAATGAAGACACCGAAAACATGTCCCTCTATTTTTCCATTGCCGATACGGGTATAGGCATAAAGAATGAGGAAATGGATAAACTCTTTGGAGAATTTCAGCGTTTGGACGCCCATAAGAACAGAGACATTGTTGGTACAGGACTCGGGCTTGCCATTTCCAAACGGCTGGTAGAACTCATGGGCGGCGCAATAATGGTGGAAAGCGAATACAACAAAGGAACGACCTTTACATTTTTTGTTCTGGATTATGGACAGCCTCCGGAATTACAGGGAATTCCCCGGAAAGTGGCCCATGTTCCGGAACCGGAAAAGTTCAACATCCTCGCCTATGAATCCAGCATCTTTAATGCCGATGTCCTCTCCCTGATGTTCAAAGAGTTTGGAGTAAAAAGTACTGTACTGACGGAGAGAGGAGAATTCAAGAAACGGCTTGCGACGGAAAATTATACTCATGTTTTCTTTGATAAATCCGCCCTTGACATTGTATCCCCCTGTCTTCAGGATCATACAAATACCGCCTGGATAATACTCCGGGAACTTAACGAAAAGATTGAAAGCGGCATAAAGGAATCCCTTACCCGTCCCATTCTTAGCAATTTCCTTGCCAACATCATCAACGGCGGAAGGGCCGGTGAAAGGAGAAAGCGTTCCAGGGACGACAGCAGGGGAAAAAGGAAGTTCAGCACCAGAGATGTCAAGGCGCTGGTAGTGGACGACAATCTGGTCAACCTTATGGTAGCCAAAGGTCTTCTGCAAAAGTACGGCGTGGAAGTGGATACTGCCGGAGGCGGAAAGGAAGCCCTTGTCATGGTTCAGAAGAGCCCCTATGACCTTGTATTCATGGATCACATGATGCCCGGGATGGATGGCATTGAAGCCACAGCCGCCATCCGGAATGCCGGAGAGGATTACGAAAATCTTACAATCATCGCCCTTTCGGCCAATGCGGTTGCGGGGATGGAGGAACTCTTTATCGAAAACGGCATGAATGCCTTCCTCTCAAAACCGATTATGCTGGACAGCCTGCAGGAGATTCTCATCCGCTTCCTGCCGAAAGACAAAATCATTTTGGAGTAATGGGCCGAAAATCAGCCCTGGCTGAAAAGCGGCCCTGGCTGAAAAGCGGCCCTTGTGAAAAAGGTGGAATCGGGATATTATTTTAATATGGCAGATTTACAAAAGATTGAGGCGGGCATCGATCCTGAGGAACTCAGGGAGATTGAACGCCAAATTGACGATATTACACAAAAACACCGTATTGATACGGGCAGCACTCCCATGAATCCCCTCCGCGGGGAACTCGGTTTTCCCCTGACGGTGAACCTTCTTATGCTCGTCATTGCCGCAGGAGCCCTTCTGGGAGTTTTTATCTATTTTAACCGGGAACAGAGCAATATCTTCCACAATGGCGTAACCTACAGTTCCGTAGAAGGCCGGCTTCTCAAAACTCTCAGGGACGACGCATCCTCAAACATCTCGTCCAAAGAGAAGGAACTTGTAGACATCAGAAATCAGCTTCTCAACCTGGAAGAAGAATACCGCATGGTCATTGATTCCCTTGACGGAGAAGAAAGAGAGCGTTACGAGGCGGAATACCGGAAAAACAGGCTGGAGTATCAGGAACAGATCCGGCTTCTTAACCGGGAGAGGCAGGGCTTACAGGACGATCTTCAGAGCAGGGAAAACGAAGTCTATCTTGCCTCATCTTCCGGCCAGTACAGTTCCCTTAGTACCGAAGAAGAAGCTGCTGTTTCCATGCTGAATAATATGAGTTCCGGCAGCGAAGAAAAACGGATGAGGGATGCCCAGATTCAGAGCATGTATAACCAGATTCAACTGAGTTACAACAGGGAAGACTGGGAGGAAGTTATCCGGCAGTCCGAGCTTCTCACCTCTTATCTTTCCAGGTATCCCCAGGAGGGAATTGAAAGCGCGGAACAGATCGGGATAGATCTTTTCCTGAGCGCTTCCCTCGAAAGGGCGGCGCGGATGGAACTGGAACGGCTCAATACGCAGATTCCACCCGCGGAGGATGACGATGAGAAAAATGCCATGGCGGCCGAACTGGTGCTCCTCCGGGAACAGCTTGAAGCGGCCAATGCCGCATCCGCCGTCGCGGCCGATCAGTTGGCGGCCCTTCGTCTCTCTCTTGAAAACGTCCAGGCGGGCCAAAGCGCCGCGGCGCTTTCCTCTGCGGCCGACATTGCGGCGCTCAGAACCAGCCATGCGGCGGAAATCGAAAGGATCAACAGCGGCGCCGTCATCGAGCGAACCCGCCTTGAAGAGAGAATCCGCCTGCTGGAAAACCGGCTTAACATGTCCGAAGAGGAACGGGCCGCCCTGAATGAGAATCTAAGCGCACTTGCCACAGGCGGGGCGCAGAGCCGGGAACTCAGCGCCGCCGAAATCGCCGCACTGCAGACCCGGATTCGGGAACTGGAAGGGGAAAGGGTTTCCCTTAACCGGAACCTGGAAAATCTCCGCAGTCAGTACAATGATCTATACATTCTGGAAGAGAGTGAACGTATTCCTGCGGCGGCCTATTGGGCCCTCATCGCCGCATACAAATCCTATGAGTCTTCCGAGGGCGCTCTTCCCGATCTAAAGAACTTTTTGGGGGACGGAGAACCAAAGAACAGTTTCCCCGAATTCAACAACATGGTTATCCGCATGTCCGACCAGATACTGAGGGCAGGCAACCGGGACGGCATAGCCAATGTAACGCATATTCTGGAAGTTACCCTGAGAATTACCGATCAGGAAACAAGGCGCCGTTATCTTGAAGCCATGAAGATGCGCTATCCTAACCAGTCCGAAGTCAACGCTTTTATCGATATTCTGCTCCTCCACCTGGGAGTCTAACCAGAGTCTGTCCAAGACGAAACGAAGTTTCGTACAGTAACCGACTTTATGGACAGACACTAAGAGCTGATAACCGGAAGGCATGTAAAACCCTCGTCCCCTACGTCCCAATAGGGAACAAACGAATAATCCGTCCCCGGTACGGGGAAATGAAGGGGCTTGTCGGCTTTAAGGACCCTAAGCAGTTCGCCAGCGTCCATGTCAATGTGCGTGATAACCGAGCCGTCTTTGCAGAGGAAGTCTTTCACTGCCATCAGAATCGGACCACATAGCATGGTGTACCGGGGTTTATTGTCCGGCGACTGATCCACGCCGGTGTATCTGTAAAGCCGGGGGCCAAAGGCAAGAGTAAAGTTCACACGGTCGCCCTTTTCCCAGAACCGGTTAAGCGTAAAACGTTCTCCCGCCACGCCAATGCCCACAAGGCTCCCGTTAACCTGCACCGCCGTGTCCCCCTCCACCCAATAGGGTATGCGCAGGCTGAGGTTAAAACGTCCGGCATTTTGCAGAGGTTCCACAGTAATGCCCACTTCACCTGAATAAGGGAAGTCAGTTTCCATCGTTATCTTCCCGAAAGGAGAATTAAAAATAGAGGCAATAAAGAAGTTCACGAATATGGTAGATTCGCTGGTCATGTAGATGTACTGGGGCAGGGCGGAAACAGCCATACTGGAAGAAACCTGGCAGCAACTGTTGCTGTTGCCGTGGAAATATCCTCCTCTTTTTCCGTGGAGGCGCATG
>JAIRNJ010000303.1 GCA_031258115.1 Treponema sp.
GGTAATCCTGGCTTTCGAGACCATGGAGACCCCCTTTATGGATACGGTGGAAAAGGCCATGTACTGGGTCAGGCGCTTCCCCTCCCCCTACCTGCAGGTATACCCGGATATCGGCAACATCACTAACGCCGCCCTGCTCTACGGCTCGCCGGTATCCGCGGATCTGGAACAGGGCGCCGGGCATATCGCGGCGCTACACCTTAAGGAAACAAAGCCCGGCGTCTACCGGGAAGTTCCCTACGGAACCGGCCACGTCGATTTTACCGCGGCGGCTGCAAGCGCCCTCCGCCTGGGGGTACGCCTCTTTGTCGGAGAATTCTGGCATACCGGCGCGGAAAACTGGCGGGAGACCCTGGCGGAGAACAACCGGTTCCTCAGAAAAATCCTGAATGCCGGTTCATAATGCTTGATAAATTCATCACAGGGCAATATACTATAACCGGCTTTATGCCGTTTGTTTCGCTCTTCCTTTGAGGTCTTTGGGCAGCAACCTGACCATACCGGAAGACGGGTGTTTTTTCTATTGCTTCTTAAAAAACTTGCAATTCAGCCTGCTAAAATAATCATGTGAGGAGGAAATATGAAAAGCGCCGTTGCCATGAGTTACGAATTGGATGATCCTGAAAAAGCGGCGGAACAACTGGTACTATCCATCAAAGACAAGATTTCGATACAAAAGAATTCGGCCGGAATTCTCTTCTGTGATGCAGATACCGACGGCGCCGCGCTTACCGGGATATTAAAAGAGCATCTGGGTTTTGAAATAACCGGCATGACAAGCCTCGCCGTCCTGGAAAACAGCGGCCACCATGAAGGAGCGCTTGTACTTTTGGTTTTCAGTGCCGATGATGCGGCTTTTCGGGCAACGGTTTCCGAATCGCTTTCCGGAGAGGACTACGAAGAAAAAATTAAAGAAACTTTCAGGGAATGCGCTGCCGCGTTTGACGGCTATGGAACAAAACCCGCGCTGGTCTTTGCCCTCTGCCCTTCGGGGATGCCTTTTTCGGGAGACAAGTACCCTGAGCTCTTCAGCAAATTCCTTGAGAATGTCCCCATCATGGGCGGCGTGTGTTCCGATGATTACAACTATGATCAAACCAGGGTCTTCTGTTCCGGGAAGGAATACAAGGACTCGCTGGTTCTCCTCGGCCTCTGGGGAAACATCAAACCGGCTTTCGCCCTGCGGCATGTAACCTCCCGTTTTGCCGAGCGGACGCGCCGGGTTGCGCAGGCGGAAGACAACAAAGTCTATAAGGTAGGAGATGAAACCTTTGTGCAGTACCTGGAAGGCTTCGGCCTCAAAACCGATGTAAACGATCCGCTTTTGGCCTTTACCTCTTACCCCATGATGCTGACGCGGGACGGAAAGAACGAAACTCCCCTGATGCGGCATATCGCAGGGCTCAACCGGAAAGACGGTTCGGGAACTTTTCTGGGGGATGTGCCCACCGGCGTCCTCGCCAATATATGCCTCATTACCAAAGATGACATCATGGCTTCCTGCCGTGAATCCATGAATTCCCTGCTTGAGGAAACGGAAAAGCAAAAAGACTATGAATATTCCGCTATCCTCTGCATAAGCTGCTGCGGCCGGGCCATGATTCTGGGCAAAGATGCGGCGGCGGAGGGAAACATTCTCTCCGGAATCCTGCCCCCTGATTTTTCGCTGGCCGGCGCCTATTGCCTCGGGGAGATAAGCCCTACTCATTACTCGGAAAACAATGTATCCAACCGTTTCCATAACTGTTCGATTGCCTTCTGCATGATCTAGATTCAGATATGGAAGTATCGATGACACCTGAAGATTCTGAAAAGGAATACCGCCGGCTTTCACGCCAGTATAAAAAACTTGAACGGGACTACCGGGCGCTGGAGCTTATGCATGAGCAAAGCGAGCGCATGCGGGATGCCAACGAAGCGGAAAAAGAACTGGCTAATTTTTACAACCGGCTCCTTCTTGAAAATACACCGGGCATCACCTTCATGCTGAATCTTGACATGTGTTTCGTGCTGGGAAGCAAAAAAACCGCGGCCTTTTTGAATTTTAGCGACATACGGGAGAAGAAGGGCATTCCTTTTTCTTCACTCTTTGCAGAAATCATGCCGGATACATGGATCCAAACTACCCTGAGACAATGCCGGGAAGTTGTCTCCGCAAGGCAGCCCTTTGAATGCGAAGAAGAGCTTACACTCAGGGACGGCCGGGAACTGGTTTTTCAGCTTGCCATAAACGCCGCCGAGGAACAGGACGGAACCTGCCAGGGTGTAGTAGTGATCATGAATGATGTTACCGAACTTTATAAAGCCCGTGAGGAAGCAAAAAAAGCCAGCGCGGCAAAAAGTTCTTTCCTTGCCAATATGAGCCATGAGATGCGGACTCCCCTGAATGCGATCATCGGTATGACCACCATTACAAAGAATGCTCCGGAAATCGAGCGGAAGGATTATGGCCTCAGGAAGATTGAAGACGCATCCATGCACCTGCTGGGAGTCATCAACGATATCCTTGACATGTCAAAGATTGAAGCCAATAAGCTGGAACTTTCTTTGGTAGATTTCAACTTTGAAAAAATGATCCGGAAGGCGGCAGCCGTTTCCACGTTCCGTATAAAAGAGAGAAAGCAAAAATTCACCATCAGCATAGATGAACATATCCCTTCCGTTCTCTACGGTGATGATCAGCGACTGATACAGGTTATCTCCAACCTCCTCTCCAATGCGGTCAAATTCACTCCCGATTCGGGCAGCATCTCTTTAACCGCCCGTCTTGTGGAAAAGGAAAAAGAAAACTGTGTCATCCAAATCGAAGTGAAGGATTCGGGAATAGGCGTTTCAGAGGATCAGTACAAGAGGCTTTTCAATTCCTTTGAACAGGCCGACAGCGGAATGTCCCGTAAATTCGGAGGAACCGGTCTCGGTTTGGCAATCTCAAAACGTATTGTTGAATTGATGGGAGGACGCATCTGGGTAGAATCGGAACTTGGCAAGGGAGCCGCCTTCTGTTTTACCGCCCGTATAATGGCGGCGCCGGCTGAACAAAGTCCCGCTGTAACGGAAAGCACGGAGGAAAATCAGCAGGACAATTTTTCAGGTCATGCCATACTCCTTGCCGAAGATGTGGAGATCAACCAGGAAATCGTTCAGGCCCTGCTGGAACCGATGGGGATCAGCATCGACTGTGCGGGAAACGGCGTCGAAGCCGTCCGGCTTTTTGAAGAAAATCCCGGTAAATATGAAATAATCTTTATGGATCTGCAGATGCCCGAAATGGACGGCTTCGAAGCAACCCGGCGCATACGAACGCTGGAAGCGGAACGCAATTCAAAGCCGGTACCCATCGTGGCGATGACAGCCAATGTTTTTAAGGAAGATATCGAAAACTGTCTCCGCGCGGGGATGAACGGCCATATCGGCAAGCCCCTGAACCTTAAAGACGTACTGGAAAAACTTCACTGCTACCTGGACCCGCAAAATTTTTGAACCAAAGCGCGGCGAAGAGTCTGTTGCTTACTGAGACATGGCCGGTATTTTGGCGGTGAGTACGTCAAAGGACTTGAGATCCTTGCGTTCCATTATGGTGAATTACCGAACCTTGACAAAGGCCAGGGTCAGTTCCGGGAAAAATCGCGGGACACCGGCTTTCTGCCGCCTGAGGAAAGCCGGGTCAGATTCATTACCTCCCGCAAGATAGCATTAATGCGGGATTGATACCCCTCCCCAATCCACGCGATGACATCGCTGTCCAAGTCTATTTCCACCCGGTTTTGTTTTCTTGCCGTTTCCAGGTCCCCCGCCCGGACAAACCCCGAAAAATCCCTTTGCTCGGGAATATCGGAATAGTCGATTTCTTCATCGGACATGTCCGCAACCTGCTTCCGTTCTTCCGCCGGTACTTCCGGCAGATGATCAAGGTCATAGCTCACTATCGGCATACGCTTTTCTCTCCCGTTTATTCGCCTTTCTCGCCGTTATAATTTTTATTTCATCCTCGCCGGATTCGGTTTCTACCACAAACACAATAACCTCGTTATCGGCTTTTCCGATGTTTATATACCGGTCTTCTTCCCCGCTGTGGGCCTCATCATACCGGACAAGACGGTTGGCGTCATGAAAAACCTCTGCGGCATAGGAAAACCCCAGTTTGTGTTTTCTGATATTTTCTTTCTCCTTCTCCGGGTCCCATGTTATCCTCATTCCAGACAAACCCCCCGTATCTCATAGTATATGTCTGTCCCGTCTCATGAAACAAGTCCGGTTTCCCCTTAAAATCTAGAATTTTCAAAAAAATTAGTTGACAGGGGAGGAATCCCATGATATTTATAATACGGAAGCTCTGAAAACTGATGTTTTCGGGAGTTTTCCTCAATAAACATATACGGTAAAGGGGATAATTTTGAAAAAACATCGCTGTTTATTAATGCCCCCCCCCCCCCCCCCCCCGTCAATTAGCCGTATTTTCAGCAGACATAACCCATTTTTTTCCCGGAACAGTTCTTTTTTCCTCAATTCTGACATTACAAGGGTACCC
>JAIRNJ010000050.1 GCA_031258115.1 Treponema sp.
TGGGGCCTACCATCACCTGAGATTCGCTCTGGTAATAGCCTCCCAAAAGGATAATCTTGCCGCTGGAAGCAAAACGGAGATGATTTGCAATAAAGGCCGAATTGGTTACCAGTGTTACATCCCGTTTACTGTTAACCAGTTCCTCCGCAAGAAGCGTGCAGCAGGAACCGGACTCAATCATCACTGTTTCGCCTTCTTCCACACTTGCCGCCGCCAGACAGGCAAGACGCCGCTTTGTTTCATAGTGGGTTGCCATGCGCCTTCCTACATCGTCTGTACTATCAATGCAAGCATAGCCATGCTCCCGCCGGATGAGTCCCCGTTCTTCCAGGGAATCCAAATCTTTACGCACTGTAACCTGTGAAACCTGCAGCATATTTGCAAGTACCGTAACTTCCATACGCAGGTTCCGGGTTAAAGCCTCAAGAATCTTGTTATGCCTATTCGTCATTCTTCTTTCTCCTTAATTCTCAAAAGGTTTGCAGCGCGCTTTGGAACTGCAAGCAGAAATTAGTTTCTGTGCAAGTCCTTGCCTATAAAATAATAAAATTACTAAAATAGTCAAGAAAATAGTTTTGTTTGAAGTCTAAATAGTGTCTATCTATAATGTAGACACATTATAGATAGACTACCTTAAAAACCGCATTTGCGTATGCAAATGCAAGGTCTGGCCGCAAAGTAACCGACTTTGTGGACAGACACTAAATAGTGTCTGTCCATAAATCCGGTTACTTTATAGACAGGCTCCGGGAAAAGACGAGCTTATAGTGAAAAAAATCGTAAATTTGGGCCTTTTTCGGCCTTTTTGGGGTCAAAAACGCAGTTTCAACACGTTAAAAAACTGCCCGCGGATTATGCGGATTTTCATTGATTTAAGAAGGACTTTCGTATAAAACCCTTTTTTAAAAGCGGCGCTTATTCCTTTACACCGCCCACATTGAGGCCGACCACAAAGTAGCGCTGCATGAAGGGGTAAACCACGAGAATCGGGAGGGCGGCTACAACGGTTACCGCGGCGCGGATGCTCACCGGGGTTACCATGCCCGCGGTACTCTGCATGGACATGGAGCCCACGTCTCCCGCGCTCTTCGCCTGGCTCTGGCTGGACTGTATGTACTCCATCAGTTTGTACTGAAGCGTATGGAGCCTCGCCTCCCCTGAGTTGTAGATGAGGGTATCAAACCACGCGTTCCAGGAGTCCACCGCCACGAAGAGGGCGATTGTAGCCAGTACCGGCAGGCACAGGGGCAGAATGATACGGATGAAGATCCGGAAATCACCGCAGCCGTCTATCTTGGCAGATTCGATGATGCTTTCGGGAAGGCTCTTCATGTAGGTGCGGATCACCACAAAGTTAAAGGCATTAACGATGCCCGGCACAATGTACACAAAAAAACTGTTGGTAAGGTGGAGGCTTCTCATAAGAAAATAATTCGGAATAAGCCCCGCGTTTACGTACATTGACAGAATAAGTACCATGGTAAAGGGCTTGCGGAGCACAAATTCCCTGCGGGAAAGGACAAAGGCTATCATTGATGTAAAAAATACGTTTACAACAGTGTTTATCACCGTCCGCGCTGCGGAAATAAAGAATGCGTTATAAATAGTGCCGGTGGCAAAAACAATCCTGTAATTCTGCAATGAAAATATACGGGGCCAGAATGTAATGCCGCCCCGGAGGGTATCAGTTGCCTGATTCAGGGAAACCACAATGGTGTTCCAGAAAGGATAGAGAGTGCATACGATGATCAAAACCATAACAAGGGTATTTACGGTTTGAAAAACGGTATTTTCTATTTTGGATAATGTCCGGACTTTCATTATATCAAACGCTCCTCTCCGGCCCGCCTTGCGATCCAGTTGGCAATAAAAATCAGGGTAACATTGACCAGATTCTTGAACATCCCCGCGGCGGTGGCCAGGGAGAAGTTGTTGTTGCGGAACCCGAAGACCAGTACAAAGACATCAATGGTGTCGGACACATCCTGGATAAGCCCGTTCCGCAGGAGGTACTGGAGTTCAAAACCGGCGTTCATAATATTGCCGATGCTCATAATCATCATGATGATGATGGTAGGCTTTATTCCCGGCAGGGTGATATGCCACATCTTGTGGTACCGGTTACAGCCGTCGATCTCGGCAGCTTCGTAAAGGGTAGGATCGATACCCACAATGGCCGCCAGGTATATAATCGTATTCCAGCCCACCTCCTTCCATACATAGGTGGCGCCCACGATTCCCCAGAAGTATTTGGGGATACCCAGCCATAGTACCGGTTCCCTGATAAGGCGCACGGCCATGAGGATTTCGTTTATTGCCCCCGAATCCGGGGATAACATATTGGATACGAGGCCCGTTACAATGACCCAGGAAAGAAAGTGGGGAAGGTACGAAATGGTCTGAACAACCCGTTTGAATAATACCTTTCTTAGTTCGTTGAGGAGAAGGGCAAAGGAGATAGCGGTAATATAACCCAGTGTCATGTTGATAAGGCTCATGCACACCGAGTTGCGGATGGTTCGCAGGAACACCTGATCCCGGAAAAGGAAGATGAACCAGCGGAAGCCTGCCCATTCCTGTTTGAAGAAGGTTCGGGCAGGCCTGAAATTCTGAAACGCCATTGTCCAGCCCCAGAGGGGAATGTAAGAAAAGAGAATGACGTAAAGGATAAGGGGCAGGGACATGAAGACAAGCTGCCTTTGGAGAACCAGTTTCCGGAAAAAAGTTTTCTCCCCGTGTATCTGTTTCTCTGCAGCCTTCATCATGTCCACACCCCTTTTAACAGACACTATTTACCGCCCCAGTCCTTGATCCGCTGGTTGAGCTGGCTCTGCATATAGGCCTCGTACTGGGCAATGCCGTCGGCCCTCAACTGGTTTACATACGCGGCCCACTGGGTTTCAAACTGGGCGGGCGCGCAGGTGATCACCTGGGGCAGCATCTTCTTCATGGTCTCGGTAGCCTTCGCCAGGGCCATCTGGGCTTCCGATCCATCGGGGGGATTGGGCATGCTCCAGGTGGGGAACCACAGCGCGTTGGGCGGAGGATTCTTGTCCATCAGTTCGTTGGAGCTGGTTACGCCATACGCGGCATAGAGTTCCTTGTCTTCGGGCCTCAGCATCGCTTCCCTTTCGGGATAGTACCAGGAAAGGTCGGTAGGATACCCGTCTTTGAAGGAGCCTTCCCACTTGGGGAACACGTCCCGCATCAGGAGATTGGTGTTGGCAACCTGCCATACATCGTTCTGCCAGTTGGCCCGCTGTTCGGCAGTCCTGTAGGGCTTCCTGCCTGAATCGTACTGCCAGTCCTGCCCTTCGATGCCCCAGCTTGCGGTACGCTGGAATTCTTCACTCATGTACGCATTGATAAAGCGCATGATCCGGGCAGGATCTTTTGCCTTGATGCTGATGCCGCCGCCGCGTCCCAGGTTGGGAATGGGGAGGTTCCGGTAGCGGGGCCTGATGCTCTTGTCGAACACAATGGGCAGACCCGCAAAGCTGCGGTTGTAACGTCCCGTATCCCGCAGGGCATAATCGGCCTGGTTGAACTGCCAGTACTGGTCATGCATGCCGAGCACCCGGCCGGAAGAGAGTTTTGCCAGATACTGATCGTAGTTATCTACAAAAGCCGTCTTGTCGATATAACCCTGGGCATTGAGTTCGTTGAGTTTCCTGAACCAGCGTTTGGAAATGTCCTGGGTAAAGAAGTTTTCATACTTGTAGGTTTTGGGATCGACCGTGCCGTTCCCCTCGTTGGGGTAACCTCCCAGGAAGTTCGGAGGATTCCAGAGGCAGAAGGCATGCCAGTCGTAGGTAAGGATAGTGAAGGGAATGGTTGCCGCTCCGTCAATAGTGGGATGTTTCTTCGCATAGTTGATGAGAAGATCGAAATACTCATCCATGGTAGTAATCCTGGGATAGCCGGCTTCCTTGAGGACTTCCTTCTGCACCCAGAGTGCGGAATCGTTGTAATCCGGCTGTTGATACTGACCGTGAACGATACCGTAATTGATCAGATAGTAGATGTGACCGTCGGCAGGCCATTTAGCCTTTTCCCAGTTGCCGGAATCCTTGAGATGCCATTCGACATTGGGGGCTTCCTTTACTATGAGGTCTTCAAGGGGAATCATGGCGCCCGCATCGATAAAGGCCGTTTCATTAAGTTCAATGACATCCGGATAATCGCCGGAAGCGATCATGACGCCCCGTTTCTGATCCCGGTCGCCGACCAGAATGTCCCATTTGATGGTGACATTGAGCTTTTCCTTCATCAGCTTGAAAAATTTGTTGTCCGCCGGGGGCTGCTGCCGCTGGGCCTGGGTGAATACCGAAATTTCAATCGGATAATTGGGATCGCTTGAAGCTGCCTTCTGATCGCTTCTGCCGCCGGTAAAGGCCGGTACGGCAAGACAGAGGAGCATCAACACAACAATGATTTTCTTCATAGGTTCCTCCATGAAAAGTAATTTCCGGCGTCTTATGAGTACTCAAAAGACACCTGAACATAATTCTATCATGAGCCTTGACGGGAAGGTATCAGGAGTTTTCCCTATTAACAGGAAGCCTTTTGCAGGAAGCTCAGGTCTATTCGGTTTTGGGCCCGGCAAACATAAGCTCAAGGGGCATGGTAATTTCCACTGTCGTGGAACCCTTCCGGGAACGGAGACAGTATTCGGCTCCCAGCTGGTGGGCCCTGTATTCCATTGAACGGAGCCCCAGACCTTCCCGGCCGCGCCTAGCCCCTTTGCCCATTCCTTTGCCGTTGTCCTTCACCTGGAGACTCAAGAAAGAATCTTCGGCGATCAGCCTTACCCGGACAAGTTCCGCTCCCGAATGTTTCAGCACATTCTGCAGGGCCTCCTGGATGATCCGGTAGATGTTAATCTCCTGGTTGCGGTTCAGGGGGAGAGGATCGGGCGCCTCCCATGAAAGGCTGCAGCGCAGCCCTCCCTCCCGGCTGATGCTGTCGCAGAGCCCCGCAATGGCCTCCCGAAGCCCGAAGGCGTCCAGATCCATGGGAAAAGAATCGTGGGCATAACGGCGTGTGCGGATCAGGGTTTCATCAATAAGTTCCGAAAGTTCAGGCAGAAAAACCGCAGGCGCATCCTGAACAACAAGGCTCTTGCAGAACATGGAAATTCCGGCCAGCCGCTGACAGATATCGTCATGGAGGTCGGCGCTGAAACGCCGCCGTTCAAGGTCGCTGATCCTGAGAACCTCCGCCTCCACCGCGATACGGCGTTCCGCCTCTTCCTTGAGTTTCCGGTTTGCCTCAAGAAGATCCTTCGTGCGGTAGGCCACTTCCTGTTCAAGCTTGCGGGAACGTTCCTTTTCATCATCCAGGGAACGGAGCCGTTTTACCGTATTGGCGATAAAGACAACTCCGCTGGACATCTGGGGGTACACCTGATCGGGAGCCTCGTACAGGACAAAACCCAGGTACTCATTCCCGGAACGGAGATGAAAAAGACAGAGATCCTGAAACTCTTCTTTGGTTTTTAATTTTCTGAAAAAGACGCCTAAATCCATAGTCTGAGGATTCTCCGCACAGGAGAGATCCCTGCCCCCGGATCGCTGGAAAACCAGATATCCTGTTTCGCCGATGTTTTTCAGGGCATCGCCGTAGAGAATAAAATAGAAACTCCGCACATGAAGGTTGGTTAAAAAACTCTGCAGATAGGGAATCATGGCGGGAAGAGAATCGATAAGGGCCAGATTGTGTCCCAGGGAATTTACATTGAGCGAATAAATTTCCGATTTGATGATGTCATAGGGAGCGGCGCTCACGGCCGGCAGAATCCTTTCCCTGCCATCTCGCGCTTCTTCGGGCCTTTCCGGGCATCCGCAGGAGGAACGCAGTATCAGTGTCGATTCAACATAGATGATCCCGGGCACGGCGATTCCCCGTATAAGATCCCGGATGGCGCGGACGGCCATGCCGCCCTGTTCCGAAAGAGACTGACGTACCGTAGTGAGGGGAGGATTTACCAGTTGGGCCTGACTTATATCATCAAAACCCGTTACCGGACAGTTCCGCCACCGGGGATCGGGCAGGCTCTGCAGCAGTTCCTGAATACCGATGGCAATATTGTCGCTTGCGGCAACGATGCAATCCGGCCTTTCAGGATGAAGGGCAATGTGATTCCGCATGATCTCCATACCGGAAAGCTCATTGAAGATGCCGCTGTATACCCTTCCCCGGAGCCCCGGAAAGGCCCCCTCTCCGTCCTTAATCGCCTTTCGGAACACATCTTCCCGAACAACATTATCCTGATGCTTTGCCGGGCCCCCTACATAGATAAAATCCCGGTAGCCGTGGGTCATGATAAGGTGTTCCATGAGGAGTTCCATGGATTCCCGGTTCTTGACAATAATCGAAGGATAATTGAAGAGCCTCATGCCGATGGAGACAAAGGGAACCTGAGAGGCCATGGCCTTTAGTTCCAAAGGGATAACAATTTCACTCTCGTCGGTAAAAACCGAAGAGAGGAGGAGTATGCCGTCTGCGGCAATGAGCTTCCAGGTGGGAATGGTTCCCTCATCGGATTTGCTCTTCCCATTCAGCGCTCCACCCTGAACAGAGAGCAGGCCGATACCCAGTTTGCGGGCCTCTTCCCGTACCCCCCGGTACACCGAAAGCTGGTACTCCCCATCCAGGTTGTTAAGAAACAGGGCTATGCGCATTTACCTTTTAACACCATAGGGAAATTATACTATGGTTAAACGGTTTTTGCCAAAGTATAATGAATCCATGTCTGTGGCAAAAGTCATGATCGTAGAGGATCATCCGCTCTTTAGTAAGGGTTTAAGTTCTCTTATCGCCAGCCAGGGATCCTATTCCGTGGTGGGAGAGGCAAAGGACTCCGCGGAGGCATTCAAGCTTGCCGGAGAGGAAAAGCCGGATCTCGCCATTGTGGATCTCAACCTGGGAGACGAAGACGGGCTGGATCTGCTCAAAGATCTGCACAGCCGGTTTCCGGAGATTGCGGTGCTGGTGCTTTCCATGCACGACGAACGCTACTATGCCGAACGTGTGCTCAATGCCGGCGGGCGGGGCTACATCATGAAGGCCGAAGCGGGCAACAAGGTCATGGAGGCAATTGAAACGGTTCTGGGGGGAAAGATCTACCTCAGCAAGGCCGAACAGGAGCGGCTTTCGGCATACCTGGAGCCCGGCCGGGGGCAGGGAGGCCCCTTTGCCTCTGTAGAAAAACTTTCCGACAGGCAGCTCCAGGTATTCAAGCTCCTTGGGAAAGGGCTGGGCACGGTGGAGATTGCGGCAAAGCTCAATCTGAGCGCAAAAACCATCGACACCCACAAAGAACATATCAAGATCAAGTTCCACTGCAACACCACCCAGGAACTCAGGCAGCTTGCCATCGAATGGGTCAACCGTCCCGCAATTTGCGGATATGAACCTTGAAAGCCGCCGGCCTCTTGCTACAGATCCGGATCCCTGGCTTCGACCTTCTTTTGCACATAGTCTGCAAAGTCCGCGATCTTCATGGGCTCAAGCTGTCTTCCGTCCCTCAGCCGGATTGAAACCGTGCCTTCGTCCATCTCCCGCTGACCTGCCACCAGCATGTAGGGGATCTTCCGGTTCTGGCAGTTACGGATCTTGGCGCTAAGCCTGTCGTTATCCAGTTCCGTGCTGACCCGCAGATCGTAACCGCTTTCGCGGGACCTGGCCCTGAGACAGTCCGTTATTTTTTTTGCGTAATCGTTGAAGCCTTCGGCCACGGGGATAACCGCTATCTGTTCCGGGGCAATCCATACGGGGAAGGCGCCGCCGAAGTGCTCGATAAGCACCCCGAAGAAACGCTCAAGACTCCCCAGCAGGGCCCGGTGAACCATGTAGGGCCGTTTGTGCTGACCATCCGCATCGACAAAGGTCATGTCGAAGCGTTCAGGCTCGTTGAAGTCGAACTGGATTGTAGTCATCTGCCATTCCCGGCCCAGTGCGTCCTTTATCTTGAGATCGATCTTGGGTCCGTAGAATGCACCGCCGCCCTCGTCGATCTCGTAGGCCAGCCCTTCGGCCTCTACCGCCTTGCGGAGACTCTCCAGAGCGGCATCCCAGCGGCTCTGCTCCCCCACCGATTCGGCGGGCTTGGTCGCAAGATAGGCCTTGATGTCCTTAAAGCCGAAAACCTTCCAAATCCACAGACTGAAGCGCAGCACTTCAAGAATTTCAGCTTCCATCTGTTCGGGGGTACAGAAAATGTGCGCATCGTCCTGGGTAAAACCCCTCACCCGCAAAAGACCGTGGAGAACCCCGCTCCGTTCGTAACGATACACTGTACCCAGTTCCGCCCAGCGCAGGGGCAGATCCCTGTAGCTTCGCTGTTTGTTTTTGTAGATCAAGATATGGAAAGGACAGTTCATCGGCTTGATGATGTAGTCCTGCTTGTCGATCTCCATGGGGCTGTACATGTTGCCCTTGTAGAAACCCAGGTGCCCGGAAGTTTCCCAGAGCCAACTCTTGCCGATGTGGGGCGTATAGAGAATTTCGTAGCCGTTACGGTAGTGTTCCTTGCGCCAGAAATCCTCAATGGCTACTCTCATGCGGCCGCCGTTGGGATGCCAGTAGATGAGCCCCGCCCCGGCTTCCTCGTGGATCGAGTAGAGATCCAGATCCTTACCGAGACGGCGGTGATCCCGCTTCTCAACTTCATCAAGGAAGGCAAGATATGCCTTGAGATCCTTGGGATTTTCCCACACAGTACCGTAGATCCGGGTAAGCATGGGCCGGTTCTCATCCCCCCGCCAGTAGGCCCCGGCAATGTTCATCAGGCGGAAGGCCGCGGAGTTGATCTCCCTGGTATTCGCCACATGGGGGCCGCGGCAGAGATCCGCCCAGAGGCATGTACCGCCCGAATCCCGGTTTTCGTACACGGTGATGGCTTCCCCCTGGGGAAGCTCGTTGATGAGTTCGGTCTTGAACTCTTCGGAGGCGAAACGCCTCAGAGCCTCCTCCCGGCTCAGTTCTACCCGCACCAGATCGAGCTTTGAATCGATGAGCTTCTTCATTTCGGCTTCAATGGCGGGGAGATCCTCATTGGCAATGGGCCTGGGGAGGAGAAAATCGTAGTAAAAACCGTTTTCGATTGAAGGACCGATGGCTGCCTTCGTACCGGGGAACAGGGTAGTTACCGCCTGAGCCATGATGTGACTCACCGAGTGGCGGATAAGGGATAGACGGTCTTCTTTTTGGTTGGCAGACATACGGTACCTCCTGCTGCACAATTCGTACATTGCGGGGACGGATTATGAAAATAACCCGCGGTACCACCCTGCTTCACCTTTCCATGACGGAAGGCGCACTCGTCGCCGCTTACGGGAGCTGAAAATCCTCAGGGACTTTCTTCCGTCCCCGGATAATAAGAGAAAAAACAGCGGATTGAACCTGTTCCAAAAACTGAAGTTTTGAAAGAGGCTCCGTTTACCGTTTCTTTTCCGTTCCCTCAGGGCGGCCGGGGAATCTCTTCCCCCCGGAGTGGTTTTCGGCAATTTCCGTTTAACTGCGCTTTCAGCCGCGGCGCGGTCTCTCTCGAAACGGGGTAAAAAGCCTACTCGTCTCCATCAAGCCTTTCATTCACTATGCGCATTTTACCGGTCTTGTCAAGTGGATGAATTGCTGATTGCCGCAATTCACCTGAGCCTGTCCAAAACCCGGGCGAGTTTTGGACAAGCTCTTGTAAAACTTTACTACGAAAGGAGAACACGGTATATTTGACGGGTGAAGAAGAAAGATCTGGTATACCGCTGCGGCAACTGCGGGCATGAGGAACCCAAATGGCTGGGGCGCTGTCCTGAATGCGGCGAGTGGAACACCCTTACCGAAACAGCGCTTAACCAGGGCCGCTCCCCTTCCTTCTCCGGGAAGGACAGCATGCCGCGGTCCTTTCCCCTTGCATCGATCGATCCCCAGGAGAGCGGCCGCATCGGAAGCGGCATACCGGAATTTGACCGGGTACTGGGCGGCGGCATCATGAAACGTTCCGCGGTGCTTGTGGGAGGGGAACCCGGAATCGGGAAATCTACACTGCTCCTCCAGGTTGCTGCTTTGGCGGATACAAAGGGCCGGACGCTCTACATCTCAGGCGAGGAAAGCGCAGGGCAGATCAGGATGCGTTCAGACCGCCTGGGGCTTTTCGGAAGCTCTTCAAAAAGTCCCGCACAGATTGAGATCTTCTGTTCGGGGAAGCTTGAAGACATCAACATTGTTCTTGAATCGGTAAAGCCCGTCATTATCATCGTAGATTCCGCGCAGACCCTCTACTCTGCCGAAGCCGGTACAGGGAGGGGTACCGTAAACCAGATGAAATTCTGCTCGTATGAGCTTATCTCCTGGGTAAAAGAGCATGACAGCGTCCTCTTTCTTGTCGCCCATGTGACCAAGGACGGTCTCATTTCGGGCCCCAAGTCTCTGGAACACATGGTGGATACGGTGCTCTACTTTGAACAGAACGATACGGAATGCCGTTTCCTCAGAGCGGCAAAAAACCGTTTCGGTTCCGTGGACGAGATCGGCATCTTTACCATGACCGAAAAGGGACTCAGTACGGTGGAGGACACAAGCCTTCTCTTCCTCGTGCGCCGGGAGGGAGATCTGCCGCCGGGAGTTGCAACCGCGGCCGTGCTTGAGGGCAGCCGTTCCTTTCTCGTGGAGATCCAGGCACTGACGGTTCCCGCCAAGGGCGGCTTAACCCGCGTATATTCGGACAAGATAGATTCGGCGCGGGTGTCACGGGTTGCCGCGGCCCTGGAAAAACACCTTTCCCTCCGCCTCTCGGATCAGGATATCTATGTAAACGTGGCCGGGGGCATCAGAATTGCCGATGTGGGAGCCGAACTCGCCCTGGCCTTTGCCCTCTATTCGGCCCGGACGGGCCTTTCCCTGCCTTCCGGTACCGCCATAGCGGGGGAACTTTCCCTTACCGGGGAAATTCGGCCTGTCCGCCGCCCGGCAGGAAGAATCAGACAGGCGCGGGGCATGGGTTTTAACAGTTTTCTGGGCCCCAGGGCGGACGATTCCGGCAGGCAGCAGAAAGAGGAAAGCGGCCCCGACATTCCCTCAGCCCAGATCCTCAGTGCGGAAAACATAAAGGAAGCCGTCAAACTGCTTTTCGGCCCCTTCCCTCACAAACAAGCCTGAAGGTGCAGACACCTGAGCAGCAAGCGCAGGGAGCCGGGCATCCTTGCGTTCCCTTTTCGGTAACATTTTTGATGAGGCAGCGCGGATCTATGCCGCTTATCTTGAAAAGAAAGCCAAGGAGAAGAAAAATGGAATTTCACCCGTTAAGTGAATTAGAAAAAAAAATTGATCCGGAAACCCTGGAAAGGCCCGGAAGCTCTATGAGTATAAGAATTTTTACTCTTATAGACTATCTTGACAGCCTCGGTATGAGGCTTGAAATTGTCGCCCTGCCCAAAGGGAAAAATACCGAAAGAGAGCTTTTGTTAAAAGTATAAAAATTGGGCCGGGTAGAACCGGGGAGTTCCCGTTCCCGAAAAACTAAACTTGACCCACAGAATAACAACCCTCACAGACATTTTGCGGTAAAGGAGGGCCACAAATACCAACAAGACGCATTCCGGCTTGATGGCGGGGAATAATATCCGGAAGACGGGCTTGCTTTGCACGAACGACACGAACTTTTGCTTTGATAATGTCGATTTTACCTCTATTTCAGCATAGTTTGAATGAAATTGAAAGGCTCCTTTATGAAAGCGGACGGAAAAATGAAAATGAGCTCTGTTCCGTTCGTGTCTGTCCTATGTTCGTGATAAATTTCCTGATATCTTCGGGTCAAGAATAGCCCTAAAGGACGGGACATGTACCCAGGCCTGCGAATCAAGGGACAAATCGGCGAAGGAGTATAAAAAATCATACGTTTCATGGATTCCCGATGGAGATTATGAACTGCACGAACTGTTCGTGTGGTTTGTGCGGTTCGCGGCAAATTTCTTCAGCAAAAGTAAAATTCCCGGAATTTGTAAAAACGGTACTTGACAAAAAAAAATAAATAAGATAGGGTGGATTCGATAGGAAGATTTGTTGAGTGTTTTTTTGTTTCGGCGCTTCAGTGTTTCCGCTTTTCTTCTCCTCTACACTATTCAAATCCGTGCAAATTTTATGATTTTACACTGCATCCTATGGTCTTCCCGGTTTTTACCGGTGAAAGATTGGAGTCGCCTGAGTTTTTCGGGCGTGAATAACGTGTGCCCGGACGCATAACGAAGCCTAAAGACGATAATCTTAAGGTTTTTATCCGGGTGAAGGAATTTTCTCAATGGCCAAGAAACTGTATGTCGGCAATCTCTCCTACAACACAACCGAAGATGGGCTTCGTAACCTGTTTTCCGGTTACGGAACCGTCGCCTCTGCCAAGATCATTTTTGATCGCGACACGGGCAGCTCAAAGGGTTTTGGGTTTGTGGAAATGGGCTCTGATGAAGAAGCCAGCGCCGCAATTGCCGGTACCAACGGTAAAGAACTTGAAGGACGCCAGCTCCGGGTGAACGAAGCAATGGACAAGCCTCGTCGCGAACGCCCCCAGGGCGGCGGATATGGCAATTGGTAAATAGCCTGTCTGTCCTGAAACTCCGGTTTCCGGGCGGCCCCAAGGTCTGCTCGCAAAGTAACCGGCTTTGTGGACAGACACTATTTGCTGATATGAATTGAAGGATGCGCCGTCATGTACGGCGGCTTTCTGAAGAAGGGCTGCACGGTTTTATCCGGCAGCCCGGTTCTCATTTGTATAATTTTCCTCTTTCCAGCAAGGCGGCCATCAGTTTTGTCAGGATTTCGAGATCGATCTCTTCCGAAGCTTCGTTAAGGGTTTCCCTGATGTCTTCCCAGTCTTCCTCTTTCAACTCCATGTTCCGGTCGTCAAATTCCTGTAAAAAGAAAGCCGCGGCGGCGCCGAGACGGGAAGGAGAGCCGCCGTCCTGTTCAATCCGCTCCCTGGCTCTTTCAAAAAATTCCTCCGTGCAACGCCGGCCCAGAACGGGGCTTACAAGAGAAGAAAATTCGCGTTTAAGATAGTCAAATTCAGAACTTTTAAGGGAAGACCCGTCCTGCCCCGCAGAGCAGCGGGAAAGCAGAGACAGAAAATGATCCGCCGGCCTCATCGGGGCGTCACTTCTTTTTGGGTGAGACGGCCATGGCTGCTTTGGCGTCTACGGTATTGAGAATGGCGCTGAGCCGGTCTTTTTCGATAAGATCTATGAGCCGGGCTTCGGTATAACGTTTGGCCTCTTCGGTAAAGTTCCCGATGGTAATGCAGATGCCCTTGCCGGCCTTTACTTCCTTGAGGTGGGAGTGGAAATCCCTGACCACCAGCTCTCCGATTCCGCCGGGAGTCCTGATGAACCGGAACATGATCACATCGGACCACTTGGGGGTATCAACTTCGGCCAGAATATCGGCCCATTCACTCTTCTGAATGGAAATATTGGTAATCTTCACCTTGGCTCTCGGGAAGTAGATCATCACTATCTTCCGGCAGAGGGCTACGAAGTCGGCCTGGGGAGCCATCGTATATATCTGAAGGTTTTTGTTGGCGTTGAGTTCCCGGTACTTGCCGATGAGCGAGGATACATCCTTGTAGTCGGGAGTGTCGTTCTGGATCAGATTGAGGAGAACCAGGGCCTTGCCGATGTCATTCTGCTTGAGGTAGGCGGTGGCAAGACGATAGCGGAGATCCACGAGGGTATCGGGCTTTATGTTCTGATGTTTAAGGCCTATCTCAAAGTCTTGAATGGCCCCCTCATACTGATGATTACCGGTGCGGATCGTACCGGAAAGGAGGCAGGCTTCCGGGCCCATGACGGGATCTGCCCGCAGGTGATCGAAGATCTTCAGGGCCTGTTCGGTTTGGTTGGCCTCATAGTAACACTCCGCCAGGGTGTAGAGGGATTCCTTGTCATCGGGGGCAAGTTCTATGGCCTTGCGGATAAAAGTCATGGCCTCTTTGGGTTTTTTTACCCGGAAATAGGCGTGCCCCAGATAGCGGAGGGCCGGGGCGCTGTCAGGATCAAGACTTTTGGCGGAAGAGAGGAGCTGAATGGCCTTTTCGTAGTTCTTCTTCTGGAATTCAAGCAGGCCCAGGTTGTAATTTACTTCAAAATTATCCTGCTTCAGGCTTCGTGCGGTAGTAAAACCTTTATATGCGGCATCGGTAAGGTTGAGCTTCATGGCGGAAAGGGCATAGCGGAAGCTTGCTTCAAATTCGTTTAGGCCGGGAGTACCCGGGGGAAGTTCCATGAGGATATCGTAGTTTTTCATGGCCTCGGCCCATTTTTCCTCCTGGAAATACACATCCCCCAGATCGCTCAGGGCCGCGGGGTCTCTGGGGTTCTGGGCAAGACGCTTTGTTGCGTCTTTTATGACGGCATCCTTCCCCCTGCTCCGTTTACCGCCGCTTCCGCCGCCTTTTTTCCGGCCCATGATCAGCATAAAGAGCACCACAATGACGACCAGAGCGAGAAAGGCCATGATAACGGGAATCATACCTAGCATAAAGATATTATCGGATATTTATTGTGGATATTCAATCGAATCTGTTCCAGGGCCCGGCAGGTTTCGGGAGCGGCCTCAATTATTTCGGATGTAAGCCGATACTATTACGGAATACTGCCCTCAGGCACAGGAAATATCAGGCATAGCAACATTGACAGGTTACATTTTCTTGTTTAAATTTAAGGAATTCGAGGAGTTGAATCAATGGCATCAACTATTGGCATAAAAATCGCCAACGGGGAATTTTATTCCATCATTGAGGAGAATTCTTCCGTCAAAAAGAGACTTGTTTTGACTACAGTCCACGACAGGCAGCAAAGCGTTCAAATTGATCTCTATAAAAGCTTTACCAGAACCATGGCCGACGCCCTCTATATCGGCAGCATCGTGGTGGAAAATATCAGACCTCGTCCCAAAGGGGAGCCTTCCATCGAACTGGTTATTGCTTCCACGGCAGGGGGAGAAATTACCGCGGATGCCATCGATCTTGATACCAGTTCCGGTACGGGTCACCAGATTCTCAATGTTTCGCTTAAATCTTTGATCGAAGAGCATATGGAAGAAGATTTTCCCGATTTTGAACTGGAACAGCAGGAAGGGCCTCCCACCAGCCTCTATGGAAAAAATTTAAGCATCAAAAAGGAACCGGAGCCGGAACAGAAGAAGAGTTTCCCGATCCTTGTGGCGGTACTGGCAGGACTCCTTATCGTCCTCGTATGCCTTTTGATTTGGTTCTTCCTCATCAGAACCAGGCCCTCCGGAGCGGATACGGCTCCCCCCGCAAAGATCATGGCCCCGGAGGAACAGCCCGTACAACCGCCTTCCGAACCGGAAGTTCAGCCTCCCGCAAGTCAAACCGCGGAAGAGGCGCCCCAAAGGGAAGTTCCCAAAGAGCCGCCTCCCGTTCCCGCGCTTGTCCAGGCTCCCAAAGAGCCGCCGAAAGCTGTCGAAAGCCGGGATCGCAGCCGTCCCGCCCCGCCGGTGGCCTCGTACAAGGTACCCGCTGTAATTCCCAAAGAGGGAGTTCCCTACAGGATACGCTGGGGAGACACGCTCTGGGACATTGCCGCCGCCTTTTACCGGAATCCCTGGCTCTATCCCCGGATCGCACGGTTTAACAATATCAGGAATCCGGATCTGATCATTTCGGGAACCACTATTCGTATTCCGCCCGGAAACTAATCCCCGGTTCCGCCTTTATATATGATACTCCGGTGTCACAAACGCTGTATTTTTATCCTGTACCTGTGTTTTGTGTTTTTCTCGTGCTCGGCCAAAGGGACGGCAAACCCGGCGGCTTTCTACCGGGGCCTGATTCTTGAACAGGATGACGGAAAGAAGGAAGAGGCATGGGAGAATTTTACCGGGGGGCTGGGGAGCGCTAATTCCCTTATACGGGAAGCGGCCGCGGAAAGGCTCATGCTGCCTGTGCTGCGGGGGGAATACGGGGCAGCGAAAACACTGGCCGCGCTGGACAAGGCGCTTCCCGGCCTAAAGACCGGAAAACCCACCCCCGGAAATGCCGGGGGGACTGCGGAAAACACTCTCCGCGCCGCGGCGCTTTACTCCCTGGGCCGTTTTGAAGAAGCCGGAATCCTGCTGAATTCCGTCAATGCCAATGAGGAAACGGTCTGGAACCGCGCCCTGCGCCTGGCCCTGAGCTGGATGCCCGCGGAGGAAAAGGGAGAAGCCGCCGGGGAAGAAACACGGAAAGCCGCCCGCGACTTCTTTTTCCGGGAGGCGGCGGGAGGGGAAGCCTTCCTCTGGGCCTTTGAAACGGCGCCGCCTTCCCTGTTTACCGTCCCCGATTTTGCCGCTCTTGGCGGACGGCTTGCGGTAAGCAGATCAAACTTCAACGCGGGGCTCATCTCCTTCCGGGCCCTTATTGAAACGCCGGCGGAGGACACTACAGAGATCCTGTTCCTGCAATACCCGGAACTGCTCAACGATCTGGGGCGCTGTTTCCAGTTTGCCGGAAGCGGGGAAGAGGGAATCGAACTTTTTCTGAACTGGAATGCGGGTCTCGATGACAATGCGGAGCGGGACATTCTCCGCTACAGGCTCCTCTACTTTACAGGCCGTATCGCAAGACAGCGGCGGCTCTTTGACAGGGCTTACGCATGTTTTGAAGAGGCTTTTTATTTTGCCCCGGAAGGGGAACAGCGGGATGCCTGCATCTGGTACATCCTCGACATGGCCCTCTCCACGAGTACCGATGCGGGGGCCGCCGCGGTGGAGAGATGGATAGGCCGCTGGAATGATAAAAACTACTTTGTCGATATACTGGATCGTCTGGCCCAAAAATTGACTGCGGCCCGGAGATGGAATGATACGGCGCGTATTTTGAAGATCCTGGAAAACCGGGGCCCCGCCCTCTCCGCGGCTCAGTACGGCGCCATAATGGGCTGGGCACGGTCTCCGGGCCCCGGGGGAAAAGAGGAAGCGGAAACATACTTCCGCATATCCCATGAAGCGGCGGGCCGTTCCTTTGATCCTGTCTCGTTTTATTACCGTTCCGCGGCCGCGGCATTTTTGGGCCTCCCCTTTCTGCCCCCCGAATTAAAAAAACAGCCTGAACAGGGCGGCAATGCCCCGGTCCCTTCGGAAAAAATGGAATTCCTCCTGGGGTTTTTTACGTACAATGCCGCGGGTCTTGCCCTTCCGGAAATCCGGCGGCTGGAAGCGGAACTCTCCATCGGGGAACTCAGGACTCTTGCGGAAGAACTGAACAAGGCGGAACGTTACCATGAAGCCATCAGGCTGAGCGGCGCATATATGGCCCGGCCGGAATATGTTTTGGATATTGCCGATCTTTTTCTTTCATACCCCAGGGCCTTTAGGGAAACGGTAGAATCACGGGCCGCCGAAGAAACATTGGCCCCGGCCCTGCTCTTTGGTCTTATACGCACGGAAAGCGCCTTCCAGAGCGGCATCGTTTCCCGGGCCGGGGCCGTGGGACTCATGCAGCTCATGGCGGACACCGCATCGGAAATGGCAGGCCGCATAGCCCGGCGCGGCGGCCCCCGTTATTCCGTTGAGGACGATCTCCGGGATCCCCGGGTAAATATCCACCTGGGGGCGGAGTACCTCTCCTACCTTTTTAACCACATGGAACGGGAGATCCCCGCCCTCCTGGCCTACAACGGCGGCATGGGACGGGTACGGCGCTGGCTCAGGGACTCTGAACCGGGAGACGAACTGTTCCTGGAGACCGTAGAATACAACGAAACGAGAAACTACGGCCGCCGGGTACTGGGAGCCGCGGAAGTGTATAAGTTCCTATACTACCGGTAATTGCATTAACTTGAGTCCTCCGGATGCCGATAATTCAACAAGGCAGCCTGGGGAGGATCATGTATCCGTGAGATATGACAGATTCCGTATCATTACCATAGCGGCGGCGGCGGCGCTGGGTTTTTTTTCATTTTTTCTGGGCATCTCCATAGCAGGCGCCCTCCTGAAATACGAGGGGAATCTGTACGGCGCAGGATACTTTTTTTCCCGTTCTTACGGCCTTTTGGCCCTGATAATCCCCGCCTATCTTTTCTCCGCGGCCTTTATACTGGCAGATCCCGGCTACCATCCCGGGCGGATCTATCTTTTAAGTTCCTGCATTGTACCGTTTTTTACCCTGGCCTCCGGCTTTGCGCTGCTTAAGGATTTCAATATATTTTCCATCCGTTACCCGCTGCTTGCCACGGCGGGGAGAACAGGTTTTACCTTCATCATACTTTTCTTTCTGGCCTTTGAATTTCTGATTATCTTTGCGCTTAAATCCCTGCTCTTTCCGCTCCGGCAGGAAGAACCTGAAAAAAAAGCGGAAGCCGGCAAAATGGAAGGGGTTCTCGCTCTCCCTTCCCCCGGCGAGGCCGTGATCCTCCGTGAAATTTATGCCGAATCCGCCGCGGCAAATCCCTATGCGGTACATGAGGATGAGGGTGAAGAAACTGAAGTTGAAACCGAAATTGAAGTTGAAGCTGAAACCGAAGCTGAAAATGAAAATGAAACCGAAGTTGAAGCCGAAGCTGAATCTGAAACTGAAAATGAAGATGAAACCGTAAAGGAAGTTGAGGAACTTGCCCCTGTTTCTGTTTTTGAATCCGTCCCTCCGGTCAAATCAAAACCCCTTCCAAAATCCCCTGCCAAAAAAACGTCTTACTTTGTTCCCGCGGACATACTCAACCAGTACCCCGACGGGCAGTACTGGATCATCGACGATGCTACCCGCCGTTCCGCCATTACGCTCAGGGAAACGCTGGAAGAATTCAAGATACAGGCCGAGGTTACCGGCATCAGGAAGGGACCTGTCATCACCATGTTTGAAATTCTGCCGGCGCCGGGTGTAAAGCTTTCCCGTATCGTCAACCTTCAGGACAACATCGCCCTGCGCCTTGCCGCATCCAGCGTGCGTATCGTTGCCCCCATTCCGGGAAAACATGCGGTGGGCATTGAAGTTCCCAATGCAAAACGGAACATAGTATCCTTCCGGGAGATCATCGAAGGGGAACTTGGCCGGGAAGGAAAGAAGGGAGAAATACCCGTGGTACTGGGGAAGGACATTACCGGCGAAGCGCAGACCATCGATCTTACCCAGATGCCCCATCTGCTCATCGCAGGCGCCACAGGTTCGGGAAAATCGGTATGCGTCAACGCAATGATACTGTCGATACTCTACCAGCGCCACCCTGCGGAATGCCGGCTGATCCTCATCGATCCAAAGATTGTCGAACTCAAACTTTACAACGATATTCCCCATCTTTTGACTCCGGTGATCACCGAACCCAAACGGGCGTTCCAGGCATTGCAGTACTGCATCTGCGAAATGGAACGGCGCTACGCATGCCTTGACTCCATGGGAGTGCGGGACATCAAGAGTTACAACAGAAGAATCAGGGAGCGGAATATTGCCGCGGAACACATACCCTACATCGTGATTGTCGTTGATGAATTTGCGGATCTCATGGCAACAACCGGCAAGGAACTTGAAAGTACCCTGGCCAGGCTTGCGGCAATGAGCCGTGCGGTGGGCATACACCTGGTACTGGCAACCCAGAGACCCTCAATCGACGTGATCACCGGCCTCATCAAGGCCAATATTCCCAGCCGCATTGCCTTTATGGTTGCCTCAAAAATGGACAGCCGCATAATCATTGAT
>JAIRNJ010000109.1 GCA_031258115.1 Treponema sp.
GTTAGGCTCATGAATGAGGAAGGCGAATATGTCGAACTTCTGGGCCTCGAATCGGACAACAATGCCCATGTTCGGGATCAGGGGTATCATGACATTATCGACCAGTATCCGAAGATGAAGATGGCCGCTCAACAGGCCGCCGATTGGGATCAGACTAAGGCCTACAGCATTATGGAAACAATGCTCCAGGCTCATCCCAATATTAAGGGTGTTATCTGTTGTAACGATACCATGGCTATGGGCGCCATGGCGGCTCTTCTAGCCGCCGGACGGGGCGATGTTATTGTCGTAGGTTTTGACGGATCCAACGATGTACGGGATTCTATCCTTCGTGGTGAAATCAAAGCTACGGGCCTCCAGCAAATGGCGTATATCGCCGAGCAGGCCGCTATTCAAGCTGATCAGTATATTAGGACCGGTTCTACCGGCAAGGAAGAGAAGCAGATGATCGATTGTCTGTTGATTACGAAGGACAATGCGAACAAGCTCAATAATTTTGCCATGACCAATTAACCTTTGTATTACTAGCAGCCCGTAAATCGGGGTGTTTTTGTATGAATATACAAAAATACCCACAAGTGCAACAGGCTGCTAGTTTTCCGGAACCGGATGTTTCGTCGTGAACTTCTTAGCGCTGTGGGATTTTTATTTAATTCAATTGAAGAACCTCGGGGCAAGCCTCGAGGTATCTTCTTTTGATTTGAGGATAAATATGAAGATAAAAGAAATCATCTTTTGCGGCGTCTTTGGGATCGCGCTTCTTTCCTGTACGATTGTGAAAAACGATGCGGCCAAGAAAGAAGGAGAGGGAAATCCCTATGGTTTCTCTATCGGAACCATCGACCCAAAACAATACGCAAACGATATTTGGGATTCCATGGTTATTCCCAGGGTTGAATCAATGGCGGTCAATTTTACCGGCCTTGCCGTGGAACTGGAGTCCGACGAGGCCAAAACCTCCCGGGAATATGGATACCGTCTCTCAGAGAGAAATTCCTACAATTTTGCGGTAAAGGGAAGGGCAAAGTTGTTGTCTATAGATACAGGTTCGGCTAGCGGTTCGGCATCTTTGGATATCTATCCCTTTGACGGGAAGGAAGACTGCCGCTTATTAATAGGCCCGGTACTCCAGGGTTACACCCTGCGGGATATTCAAAACGATATTTCGCCAACCAGTTTTGTCAATCAGGTTGATTGGGCCAGGCTTGCAACGGAGCTTAACAATAAAGTGAAAGAAACCGTCCTTGCTAATATTGATTTTTCCGGCATGGCCGGTAAAGAGGTGGAACTCCTAGGCGTCTTTACCTGGGAAGGAAAAGGCAACGTTATTACCGTTACGCCGGTACGCCTCGTGTTTGAGGATTAGCCATGGACGAAATAGTTCTTGAAGCCAGGCAGATCACCAAGGTATATCCTGGTACCACCGCCCTGAATAAGGCCGATTTTAAGGTACGAAAAGGCAAGGTAAACATACTTATAGGCGAAAACGGCGCCGGAAAATCCACCATGATGAAGATCATCGCTGGCGTCGAAACTAAGACATCCGGGGCGATTTATGTTAATGGAAAAGAAGCGGAATACATTACACCCAACGAGGCGATTCAACAGGGCGTTGGGATCATTTACCAGGAATTAAATCTCTTTCCTAATTTGAGCATTGCGGAAAATATGTTCATAACCAGGGAACTTAAAAATAATCGTTTTTCCATTGATCATAAAAGGCAAAACGAAACAGCGGTCCAATACCTCCAAAAACTCAATCTTAATGTATCCCCGCAAACACTGGTGGTGGATCTGCGGGTGGGCCAGCAGCAACTGGTGGAAATCGCCAAGGTCCTTTCCCAAAACGCCCAAATAATAATTATGGACGAACCTACTTCTGCCCTTAGTGAGGCGGAAGTGGTTACGCTCTTCAGTGTAATTGATGAATTGCGCAGGCAGGGTATCACCATTATCTACATTTCTCACCGGCTGGAAGAAGTCATGCATATCGGCGATTACGTGACAATTCTAAGAGACGGAAAATTTATTGAGGAAAAGCCGGTAGCGGAAATTGATATACCCTGGATAATTAACAGAATGACCGGGGGACACAAAATAGAAAATGTTTACGAGCGCCGGCCTATGGGCGAAGAAATTCTCCGGGTTACAAACCTGTCCCTCCCCAAAAAGAATGGGCACGGATTCGCGGTTAAAGACATCTCGTTCTCGCTCAGGGCCGGAGAGATTCTCGGCCTCTATGGCCTCTTGGGCGCCGGCAGGACGGAATTACTGGAATGTCTCATCGGTGAACAGAAAAATCATACCGGAATCATTGAGCTTGAAGGAAAAATTGTCAAATCAAATAGTATCAACGGCCGGATTAAAGACGGCTTTGCTCTTATACCGGAGGATCGGAAAACCCTCGGCATCTTTGGTAATATGATCATTCTGGAAAACATGGTCATGTCCGCATTATCTCATTTTTTCAAGCGTTTCTTTCTACGGGAAAAGATGGAGCAAGAGGCGGCCGCAGGGGTTTCCAAAGATTTAAAAGTTAAAACGGCGTCTTTTATGGTTTCTATTAATTATCTTTCAGGAGGGAACCAACAGAAGATAATTATCGGCCGCAGCCTTTTGACCAATCCGAAGATCCTGCTGATGGACGATCCTACCCGGGGTATTGATGTTTCGGCCAAGTACGATGTGTACGAAATATGTAAGCGCCTCGCGAAAAAGGGCATAGGTATTATCTTTGTTTCTTCGGAAATGCAGGAAATGCACGCCATACCCGATCGGGTATTGGTGCTTTCCCAGGGGCAGATTAAAGGAGAATTTTTGCACGAAGATTTAACAGAAGAAAAGCTGGTAGCCGCTTCCGCTATCACCATCACCACAGGAGTAGAGAATGAACACCGGTAAACTGAAACGACTTAATGTCGCCCAAGCAGCCATGAAACTGCGGGCGTATATTGCCCTTGCCGTACTTTTAATTTTTTTTAGTCTGAACAGTCCTAATTTTTTGACGATCACCAGCCTGGTTACCATGGTGCGGCATATTTCCCTCAACGCAATTATCGCTATTGGGGCTACATTTGTTATTTTAACCGGCGGGATAGACCTTTCCATCGGGGCTATTATCGGGTTTACCGGAATGATCGCCGGTGGTTTCATTCATCAAGGCATCCGGCTGGATTTTCTTGGCGTCACCATATATCCCTGGGTCCCGGTGATACTTATTATATGCGTGATTATCGGAGTACTTATCGGCTGGGTAAACGGCGTTTTAGTATCAAAATTCAATGTCACCGCCTTTATCGCAACCCTCGGTACCATGTATATCTTCCGGGGTTTCGCCTTGCTCCGTTCAAATGGCACCACATTTCCCAACCTCCAGGGTAAACCGGAACTGCGCAATACGGGTTTTCCGCTCCTGGGCCAGGGAACTTTTTTGGGTATTCCCTATAGCATACTTATCATGATTTTGCTGGTAATTATTACCGCCTATATCGCTAAGAAGACCCCCTTTGGGCGGCATGTATATGCGGTAGGCGGCAACGAAAACGCCGCCAGACTTTCGGGTATTCAGGTAAAAAAAGTCAAAACGATTGTATTCATGATCTGCGGCGGATGCGCGGCCATGGTGGGGCTCATCATCAGTTCCGAATTGGTAGCATCCCACCCCGCCACTGGCGAAAGTTACGAAATGAACGCCATCGCCGCGACGGTTTTGGGCGGCACCTCCCTGGCGGGGGGCAGAGGCTCAATAGGCGGCGCAGTGCTGGGCGCTTTTGTTATCGGCGTGCTCAACGACGGCATGGTTATGATGGGCATTTCGTCTTTCTGGCAGACGGTCATCCGCGGCATTGTGATTATTCTGGCGGTTATTCTGGATCAACTACAGAACCGCGGTCCGGGAAGAAGTAATGTGAAAAAGGCCGTTAACGCAAAACAATAGAGCCCGGGGGGAAAGCAGAAAATCCAGACCCGGAACGGCCCGGAAAATTTTTTAGGAGGTTAATATGCAAAGAAAAGAAAGTCTTAAAAGAAAAATAAATTCTACC
>JAIRNJ010000126.1 GCA_031258115.1 Treponema sp.
TTCAATTTCAAAGACAAACGCGCCGTCCTCCACGATCCTCAGAGAACACTGCAGTTTTACAAAGGCTTCCAGAAAACTTCTGTAATTAAAGATATTAAAATTATAGGCCGGTTCCACGGCGAAGCTTTCCGCAAAACGGGAAAGAGCTTTAAGTTTTTCAGTCTCGTGGGGATGGGAGACGACCTTTAGCGCTTTGCCGTGGGGATGGGATTTCAGGCAAAGGTCTATGATTTCGGCCATGCGCCCGGCGTCCTTTAGGTTTACTTCGCTTATAAGGTCTTCTTTTTCATTGTATATAAGATAACCGGAAAATTTTTCTCCTTCGAGAACCGCATAAACGCTGCTCTCCCAGGAAACAAGGATATCGAAAAAACGATCCTTGCGGCGTACAAATCCTGCGCCTTTTTCCGGTTTTGCCTCATGCATGAGGCGGATCTCTTCGATAAGGGATGAATCTTCCGGGCAAAGCCGTCTGAGACTGAGGGAAGAGACAAAGTTTTTGCCGAGCCTATGCTGTGTGTTGAAGGAGTTACATTCAAAAGAAAAAACCGTTCCTGCGGGGCTAAAGCCAAAATATTCATACCGCTGCCGCCTTCCGGCGAGGCAGCCGAAAACCATGCCGTCTTTCCTCATGTCTTCCAGCGCCCGGTTCATAAGCTCCCTCATATAGCCTTTGGAGCGGCTGTAGGGATGTACGGATACCATGCCTATGCCGCGGCCCTGAAGGCTTGTGCCGCATAGCTTCATTTCAAGCGGGTAGGCCCCTACGACTGCCCTTATCTTTCCATCCTCCCTGCAGAGATAGTGTGCGGCATCCGTAAAGTATTCACGTTTATACAGTTTGGGAAGAAGAGCAGGAAAATCGGTAGGTTTATGATCATGGCTGAACACATAGTTTGCTAAATCAATCACTTCTTCATAATCATCGATGCCTGCCCTGGAATATTCGACGTTCATTATGATTACAGATCTATCCCCGAAGCTTTTCTGAAACGCTTCACCGTAGCGGCGGCTATGGGCCGGGCTTTTGCGGCGCCCTCCGCAAGAATTCTGTCAAGCCCTGCCGGGTCGGCCATGATCGCCTCGTAGCGTTCCCGCAGGGGTGAAAGTTCCCGGTTGGCGGCCCTGAAGAGTTCCTCCTTGGCTTCCCCCCAGCCCATGCCCCCCGCCCGGTAACGGGAGGCAAGGGAGGCCTGTTCTTCCGCCGTGGCAAAAAGTTTGTAGAGAAGGTATATCTGGCTCTGTTCGGGCTCTTTGGGTTCCTCAAGCGGCTGGGAATTGGTAACGATACGCATGATCAGTTTGCGGAGCTGTTTTTCCGGCGAGAAAAGGGGAATGGTGTTCCCGTAACTCTTGCTCATCTTGCGTCCGTCAAGCCCCGGTACAACAGCCACATTCTGCTGAATCATCGCCTGGGGAATCTTCAGCACTTCCTGTTTGTAGTTGTAGTTAACCGCCTGGGCAATGTCCTGGGCCATCTCAATATGCTGCACCTGATCGCTTCCCACAGGCACTACATCGGAATCAAAAAGAATGATGTCCGCGGCCATGAGCACAGGATATGTGTAAAGTCCCATGTTGATGCCGGCATCGGGATCGTTTCCCCTTTCACTGTTTTCCTGGACTGCCGCCTTGTACGCGTGGGCACGGTTCATAAGCCCCTTGGGGGTAAAGGCCGCAAGCTGGGTACTAAGTTCAAAGGTTTCCGGAATCGAAGACTGGCGGTAAAAGATCACCTTTTCCGGATCAAGCCCCGCGGCAAGCCAGCCTGCGGCTACTCCCCGGATAAGGGAGGAAAGTTCTGCGGGGTCTTTGATGGTATTAAGCGCATGGTAATCGGCTATAAAATAGCGGGCGTCGTAGCTCGATGCAAGTTCCAGGGCGGGTTTGATCGCCCCAAAGTAGTTACCGATATGGAGTTCACCGGTAGGCTTAATGCCGGTAAGACTTATCTTTTTCATGCTAAGCACTGTAGCATAATCGGTACAAGTTGTAAATTCCCCTCAAATCTGCTAAAATGAAAGGAGAATTTCACTGTTGTGCCGCAGAAGGAGATGCCATGGCTATTGTCGGCATGCTTATCAGCGTTGTCGGAGGACTCTGCCTCTTCCTCTACGGAATGCAGGTAATGAGCGAAGGGATCCAGCGGGCGGCGGGTAACCGCATGCAGAAAGTTCTCAATTTTATGACCGGAAACCGCTTTATCGGCGTGATGACGGGCTTTGCGGTAACCGCCGTTGTCCAGTCTTCTTCCGCCACCACGGTCATGGTCGTGTCTTTTGTCAATGCCGGGCTTCTCACTCTTACCCAGTCCATTGGGGTGATCATGGGAGCCAACATCGGCACCACCGTTACCGCGTGGATAGTGTCCCTTGCCGGTTTTTCCCTGAAAATTTCCGCCCTGGCCCTGCCCTCCATCGGCCTGGGCTTTGTAATGCGTATCATCAAATGGAAGTACAAGACTATCGGAGAGGCGATCATGGGCTTCGGCCTCCTCTTCCTGGGCCTCGACTTTCTTACCAGGGCCATGCCTTCCCTGAGCGGAAGCGAGATTGGTTTTATTGCCAGGGTTTCCGATCTGGGATTCGCTTCGACACTCATAGGCGCCGGAGCGGGGATTGTGATGACTCTGATCACCCACTCTTCTTCGGCTTCCACAGCAATAACGCTCACCATGGCCTTTAACGGCGTTGTCGGCTATGAAATGGCCGCCGCCATGGTTCTGGGCGCCAACATAGGTACTACAATTGACGCCGCCCTGGCAGGCATCGGCGCCAGGACTGCCGCCAAACGAGCCGCCCTGGTTCACGTGCTTTTCAATGTGATAGGCGTCTGCTGGGCGATACCTCTCATCAGGCCTCTGCTGGCTCTGGTAGAACTGGTAACACCCGGCGCCATTGTTGCGGGCGTCGTCCGCGATCCAATGATCACAACCCATCTTGCAATGCTGCATACGGTTTTTAATGTGGTAAACGCCGTTATTTTCTTCCCCTTTGTAAAGCCCTTTGCGTCTCTGGTAAGCTTTCTTATAAAAGACACGGATTCTGAAAAGAAAGATCAGCATTACAGGCTGGTATACCGGGGAGGCGGAGCTATTCAGGATGCGCCGGAACTGGCGGTGATTCAGGCGGGAAAGGAAATGCGGGACATGGCCGCCGTCGCCTATTCCATGTACGACAGGGTGAGCAAGGCATTCTATGAGGCAAAGGATGTCGAAGACCGGGAGCTCTGGATAGAAAAACTTATGGAACAGCTTTCAAAGCAGGAAGCCTACGTCGATGAAATGAGGGAACAGCTTACCGCCTTCCTTATCGAATGTACCCGCCACCAGCTTGGCCCCGGTTCCGAACAAAACGTGAGCCAGCTTTTGCGCATCGTCGCAGACCTTGAGTATATTACCGATGACTGTTACAGCATTGCCTGTATCCTTGAACGGAGCGTAAAGAAGGATCTTATCTTCAAGGAAAAGGAGATGGTACTGCTTTCGCCCTATATTGCCCTTGTCGAAGAATTTTTAAGCTTTGTCCGCAGTCATCTGGGGAGCCGCCTGCGCCCGGACGAGGCAGTCCAGGCCGAAGACTTTGAAGACCGTATCGACAGGCTCCGGGACAAACTGCGCAAGCGGGGCCGCAAACGAATCGAAGCAGGCCAGGATGTAAAGACAGAATTACTGTTCATCGACCTGGTACGCCGTCTTGAGAATCTGGGCGACTACTGTTACGCCATTTCCCACGCCCTTTCTCACATGGCATAGTTCCCGGCATGCCTTCTGGCGAACTCACGTCCGATACTGGTGTTTGAGCCATGGCCGGGGTACACCGCAATGTTTTTGTCCATGGAAAGAAGCCTTTCAAGGCTTGCGGCAAGGGCCTTTTCGTTTCCTCCGCAGAGATCCGTGCGTCCGACGCCGTTATTGAAGAGGGTATCCCCGCTGAAAAGTATGCCTTCATGTTCATCAAAAAATGCGACGCTTCCCGGAGTATGCCCCGGCAGATGAAGGATCCTGAAAGGCCCGACGCTGTCTCCCTCTTCGAGAAGCCGGCCGGGGGACGGCAGATCCTCCCAGCGTTCTTCCAAAAAAGAGGTTCCCCCAAAGGGGGCAAAGCTCCGGCAGTGAAGGCGGAACGCATCCGGCCCCAGATAAGGCGCATCCTCCCGGTGAAGGGCAATGGCTTCCGTAACGGCGGCTTGCCGCAGGGCGGGAAGGGCGGCAATATGGTCAAAGTGCCCATGGGTGAGTAGAATATAGCGGGGCCGGAGATGGAGTCTTTGGAGCATGGTGAGGATGGCCCTGCCTTCGGCTCCGGGATCGATAAGGGCACAGTCTCCGTTTTCCAGGGGGTAGATCCAGCAGTTCACTGCAAATTCCCCCAGTACCATACGGTGGATCGAATTCATTGTCCCTCCAAGGAGGAATAATACTCTGAGGCTTTCCGATTTTCTAGTTATTATTGCCCTGGCTGTTTTCTGGTACGGACTGGCGCCGGTTGGGGGAGCGTTCTCTCTGCGCGGGAGATGGCGGAATTTCCGCCGCCGTTTCGACAACCTGCGCCTCAAACCGGTGCTGGATTACAGCCGTTACCGGGATTTGAGCGGGGAGGGCGGAGAATTCCGCTTTACCGGAGGCTTTGAATCGATTACCGACGGCCATACCCTCTGGATACGCAGCGACAGCCTCACCCTCCCCGTGGCTCTTCACGGCGCGGAGACCTATGTACTGCCCATGCAAGAGGGACAGCAGTTTGAGATCTTCGATCCTTCGGAAGAGGCGCCGGAACGGATCCGCTGGGACAGGGTTTCCTCCCTTGCCGAAGGAGCCAAGGTTTTTGTGGGCGGGGCTCTGGTACTCCGGGATGATCGATGGACTTTTGTCTCCACGAAAGAATGTCCCCTCATGGTTATCTTCTACGACGGCCCGGATCATTCCCTGGCTTCACGGGCCATCCGGGCGGGAAGGCGGCTCAACGAATACTGGAATCCCATCACTCCCTACGCCCTTATCGCGGGGGCCCTGGCCCTGCTCTATGTTGCCGTTTCCTTCCTCTCAAGGCCGGTATTCCGTCTTACCGCCCTTACCGCCTTTATTGCGGTTTTTCTCCCCCTTTTCCCCATGATTCCGCCGGGCCTGCTTTTTACCGCCATCTACAGGAAGTTCTGGTGGAAGGCCAGAACTTACCGGGCATACCGGGATCTGGTCAGGCTGCCCCTTCATTATCTTGCCGCAGGTGAAGATTCCTGCCTGCTTCCCGGAGGGGAACGCTACGGCATGAAACATTACCAGGCCCTGACTCCCGATATGGCAAACATTCCCCGGATCATTCCGGGAGAGGGAAGGGTTTTGAAGGAAGGCTGGTATGTGTTTGGTAAGTTAAACGAAGGCGAAATTTTTCCGCAGGAACCGGAAGACAACCTTGCCACCTACGGAGCCGTACCCGGCAAACCGGACAGACTGGCTCATTCCTTTACCCTGCGGGCTTATACTCTGGAGATACTCGCCTGGCTGATCCTGCTTTTCGGGATAGCCTTAAATACCTTCTTTATCGGTGTTATCATCTTCCTGCTCTGATTCGGAAACCCGATCATCATAGCCGTCATCCGTGTCCAGGGAAGATTCCGTTTCATCATCATTCTGCGAGTCTTCCGAATCCAGCCGGCTGCGGGCATAGTTAACCGTCAGGGGCCGTCCCCGGAAGAGCTTGCCGTTAAGGGCTTCGATAATGCCGTCCGCCACGGTATCCCGAACCTGCACGAAGGAATAGTTGTCCAGAATACGGATGGCTCCCACGTCTTCCCGTTTGACATCGGTTTTCGTGGTGATAAGCCCCAGAATTTCACGGGGAAAGACCCGCCGGTTCCGGCCTATGCTCATGAAAAGCCGTTTGGACTCTTCCTCCGAAAGAGGATACGGTTTGCGCTCGTCCTCATTCCAGGATTCGTCCCGGCCTTTCCTGAATTTATGGTTGTGGAAACGTTCAGTCCGGCCGGAATTCCCCTGATCATAGAGCATCAAAAGGTAAGCAGACGCCCAGGAACGGTTGAAAAGGGAGACTTTCTTTTTGAATAAGGAACGATAAACAGAAAGAATCTGCGGATCCGCTTCCACCCGAATCTTTTCAAGAATCCGGGCAAGGTTTTTTTCTACTTTTTCACTGTCGATTTGTGAAGGCATGAGCATATCCTGTACTAAAAATTATGCGGGAAAGAAGGCCGGAAGCCCGTTTTCCACTTGATTCGGGCTTATCGTCCCGAAAACTACCCCTCCCGGGACAGTTTTATTTTCTATGATTATTTCATATCTTTGACTTTTACTCAAGCGGATGAATTGAAACTCACCGGTATTCTTCAGGCCCGGATAAACACCCTCCACTTCAACCCGGTATATGGGAAGGGGTTTTGAAAAAATCGTGCCGCTTGTAGGCCTCAAACATGGCCCGTTTGGCCTGGTCGCTGACGCCGATAGCCCGGGAGTCGCCGTAATCGGAAACGATAAACCCGCCCTGGGGGGTAGCCCAATACCGCAGCAGGAGTTCTACCTCCTCCTCGATTTCAGCGGCGGACTTAAAGGGCAGGGTATGCTGGATATCCGCGCAGGTGGAGAAGCAGACCTGGCCGGCAAAGTGTTTCCCGAACTGCTCAATGTCCAGCACCCGGGGCTGCTGGAGGTTAAGCACGTCCACCCCGGCCTCAATGAGGGAAGGAACCAGGGTGGTAACTTTTCCGCAGGAATGAAGCCAGACATGCCAGCCCGCTTCGTGGCAGGCGTCGAAGATCTTTTTATACCGGGGTTTGAAGAACTCGTCAAAAAGCTCCACGCTGATAAAGGCCGCCTGTTCAGTTCCCCAGTCGTCGGAAAAGCCGATCCCGTCGATAAGGCCCGGAAAACGCCGGGCGGTATTGCGGATGATGCCAATGTCGAATTCGACGATACGGTCCGCCA
>JAIRNJ010000287.1 GCA_031258115.1 Treponema sp.
GTTGTATTCGATGGTCTCGCTCATAAAATAGAGGATGCTGTTGGTGGTAGAACCCACCAGGATTATGGGGAGGCTTGGCGGAAAAAGGAGACCTATGCCTCCCACAGAGGTGAGCAGTCCTATGGAAAACCGCTCCGGATACTTTGATTTTTCCGCCAGAATCGTATAGAGTATGCCCCCCAGAGCCAGGATGGTGACTCCCGATGCGCCGGTAAAGGAGGTCAAGAAGGCACAGATCACCACTGCGGCGATGATCATACCCCCCGGAAGCCAGCTGAAAAAGCTGCGGAAGGCATGGACCAGCCGTTCTCCGGCCCTGCTTTCGGAAAGGAAAAATCCCGTCAGGGTAAAAAGGGGAATGGCGATAATATCCGCATCGGTCAGGGCGAAATAGATTTGAATAGGCGCCGCCTCCGGTTCCCCTCCCCTGGCCTGGAGCATGATGAGGGCGATGCCGCCGATAACCGCGAAGATGGGCGTCCCCGAAAGGGCCGCCGCTACAAGAATGAGAATAACCGGTATTTTGGCATACCACGCCCCATCGTAGAGAAAATCGATCCAGGAATAGAAAGGTTCCGGTACACCGGTCTTCCAGATAAATTTAGCAATGGCCGGGAGGGAGGTAACGGTTCCAAGGGCCACTACCAGGACAGCAGGAACAACCAGGCCCTTTATCACTCCCTTCCCTGGGCGGCAGGCAAACCGGGCGAAGCGGAAGGCCATTACCGCGTAGCCTATGGGCATGGCCAGGGCGAAGATCCGGTCGGGAATAACTCCTATGGGCCGGCCCGAAAGACCGTATTTGAGAAAAGAAAGGGAATCCCAGAACAGATTGGTTACCACAAAAACCGAAACAAGATTGGTTGCAACAGCCAGAACCATTTTGAGCTTTTCGTTTCGGATGTACTGAACTACGGCGATGGAAATATGTTCGTTTGTTTTGGTGGTAAGCATGGCGGTGAATAACCCCGCCGCAAGGAAAAGATGGGTCATTATCCCCCGGGAAGCCGGGAAGATGCCGCCAAAGGGCTGGATCAGGAGCTCCACCACCGGCACCAGGGTCATCAATATCAGGGTGCCGTAACAAGCGCCCTTTTCAATGACATTCGCAGTATTGGCGATGGAAGAAGAGAAGTTCTTCATTCCCGGTTCTACCGTTTGTTTCTATGCCGGGACAGTATGGCGTTGATATTTTGGTATATATTCCGGTCAAAGGTGGTTCCCAGGAGAAGCGGGATGACCCGCTCCACATCGTCAAACCACACCTGTTCCTGGGCAGGGGTAGGCTGGTTCACCTTGAGTCCTCCCCTGCACATGGTATTAATGGCGTCGGCTGTGGTTTTGGGCATGGAGGCATCCAGTTCCGCCGCGATACGCCGGGTAACCCGAAGGATTTCCCGTTGATATTGGGGGTTAAGCTCCCCTATCTTTTTCCAGGTAACCTGATTGATGATTATCCCTCCCAGAATAGGGGCGATATTGACAGACAGCATATTCTTTAAATAGGTATGCAGTTGATAGGCCGCTACCCCGGCCGGGTTTTGATACACCGCCATGATATTTCCCGTAGCCAGTTTGTTTCCCACATCGACAATATCCGTTTCTACCAGTTGAAAACCCATGGTCTTAAAGGCTGTGTTGAGGTCCGGGGCATCGGCGTTGGTGGCGATTTTCTGCTTCCGCAGATCGTCCGGAACAAAGACCGGGTCCTTGGAAAACACGTTGACAAAGCCGGCCTTGGACCAGGCAATAATAAAATAGCCGGTACTGTTGATCCTGGTTTCAAGATCATCCCGGAGAGTTTCCAGCACTATGTCCAGTTCCTCCTCGTTGCGGATGAGAAAGGGAGCGCTCAGGGTCATTATTTCGGGACTTATGGCGCTGAGTCCGAAGGAGGTAAAAATCGCGGCCTGGATGGTATTGCTGGAAAGGGAAATGAGCATTTTTCCCTCTCCCCCTTCGACACCGTTGTGGCGCACGTTGAGCCGTACCTGGCCGTTTGTGATCCGGTTCCATTCAAAGGCGATCTTGTCAAGAGTCCTTCCCCAGGACGAGGACTGCGGAAGGGGGGAGGCGATCTTCACAACCAGGCTTTCTCCCTGAGATCTTCCCCCTCTTTGGGCAAAGCCGCCTATGGTAACGAGCAGGAATAACATAAGAGCTATCATAAGCTTCAATTTTTTCATATCTAATTCTCCTTCCCCTCCGGGACTTTTCAAAAACTTCAGTTTTTAGGGAACCTCGGATCTATCAATCTTCCTCATTCAAGGAAGGTAAAAAGCTCGTAAGCCGTCTCCAAAAGATGCCGAGCCTTTCGTTGAGAAATAATATTTGCCAGCCGGTTTGCGGGGTCTTCGTCAGGATCAACGGCCAGGGCCTTCTCCAGATTGGCCTTAAACGCATCGTAGTCCTGGGCCGGGACGCACACCGCCTGGGCATAGGACACATAGGGCCCGGCTGACAAGCCCCGGGTCTTTTCTACCGCCCGCTGAAAATGGACTTCCGCCCGGGCCGTGTCTCCCCCCAGGACTTCCGGGAGGGAGGCGTACAACAATATATAGAATTCGTCTATGGCGCCCCGGTTAAAGTCCGGGTCCAACTCGTAGGCCCTGGCTATCATGGCGGTCAGTTCCGGAATTGCGGAACCCAGTTCAAAATCAAAGATATCGATTGAATATGCCGCCAGAGTCCCGGCTACCGTCCAATAGATCAGGGGCACATCTTCTTTTGTGAGCTTTTCAAGATAGGCTTCCAGGGTTCCTTCCCGGACCGTAGCGCCGCTGAAACCGGGATATTTTTCATCCAGGGCCGAATAGAGTATGGCCGTTCCCCGCAGATAGAGCTTCTTTGCCCGGTCCAGACCCTCATGGCGCTCCTCGTACTTGTCGATAGGGGGCAGCATTTCCGCCTCCCCCTGTACAAAGACATTGGCGTACATTATAAAGAGGGAACCGGTAGTCAGAAGCAGTCCCTGGTGATCGGGGTTTTGGGACAGCAGGGTTTCGTACATTTTAAGGGCAAAGGGAATGGCGTCCCCTACAAGACGGGGGTCCGAGTCGCCGGTGAATACCTCGGAGGAACCCGATCCGCCGAGGGCATCGGATATGGCGTTTATGGCCATTTTATTAATGGAACAGGAAAAGAGAAAGGGCAGGAAGCCCAGGAAAAACAAGACATGTTTCGATTTTACCATATCTGCCTCAACAAACTCCTCGTTATAAGTTAAGTATAGAATAATATATGAAAGCGGGCAAAAGTATTTACTTTGAATTTGAGGCCCTTCTAAAAACTGAAGTTTGGGAACAGCCCCATCATTAAAAAAGTCCATAAATTTTACGAATTATACAAAATTTCAGTCCTAAATTGCTAGTCCTATCCGCAAATCGCATAAAGAACTTGCGAATTTTCCCGGAACAAGGCGAATTTTGTTACCCATACCGTCTTATTCGTGCCGAAGGGCTTTAATCTTCTTGTGCGGTCTGAATAATTAAGTTTAAAATTGTACAATTTTTGGAAAATATTTTACATTTAAGGTTTCTCCTACCAATGAGAAAATCTGTTTTGGGAGCGTGAGTCTTCCGGAATAGAACCATTCAGGAGGTTTTTAATGAAAAAAATATTTTTATTCGGGGTTGTTTTTTTACTGGCTGGTTTTTTTGTTTTTGCCGGGGGCAGTAATCAGCAAAAAACCGGTTCACCGGGGGCGGAGCAGGTTACCGTGAAGTACGCTTTCTGGGGATCCCCGGAAGCTCTGGGTGTGGAGGCGGATATTATATCGGCCTTTGAGGCGCAGAACACCGGCATCAAGATAGAGCCGGTGGTTTCTGGTTTTGGGGATTACCATACCAAGCTGCTCACCATGATTGCGGGTGGTTCCGCACCGGATGTGATGCGAATTTCCACCCAGTACCTGCCGGATTTTGTCAATTCCAAAGGGCTCAGGGATATAGACAAGATGGCCAGGGAGCGCAACTACGATCTCACTAAATATTACAAAGAGGGATTGCTGGATTGTTCCATTGACGGTGTACTGTACGGGCTTCCCTGGGGGACCGCTCCCATTTACATGATTATGAACATGACCATGTTTGAAGAAGCGGGTATTCCCCTGCCGTCCTATGACTGGACCTTTGACGACTTCCTTGAGATCGCGAAAAAGATAAGCTCCGGGACCGGAGCCGACCGGAAATATGGATTCGCTATGGAAATTCAGTCCGACTTGTATCCCATATACCCCTATATCTGGGCCAACGGCGGCAATTTGCTGGATGGTTCCAGGAAAAATTTCCAGCTTGACCAGCCCTCAAGTTATGAGGCGATTCAAAAAATAGCCGGGCTTTATCAGGGCAGTTATATGCCCCCCGAAACGCTGATTACCGGAACCCAGACCGCCTCGGTGCCTACATGGATCATCAACAACAAGGTTGCTATGTTCCAGGGAACGGCGGCGGTAGTTCTTATGCTGCAGAACGCGGGGGTTAAATTCGCGGTGTATCCCCTGCCATCGGGGAAGGCTACCAGCCATACTACGGTGGTAAAATCCAATACTACCAGCATCAGCATGGGGACCAAATACCCCGAAGAAGCGTGGAAGTTTTGTATCTTTGCCCGGGGAGATGAAGGAGAATCGCTCTATACAAAGGCAAAGCGGGTGCCCCCTTCCATCGACGATGAGAAATATTGGGATCTTTACCTGGATGCGGATAAGTATCCCAAAAACATCAAAGAAGTTACAGGGCTCATCTTCGAAAAATACGGCAATCTCGCTCCGGTCAGGAGAGGCTACCTTGAGCTCGAACAGCTTTTAACGCCCCTTATGCAGAACATACTCCTTGGACAAGTTACCGCCGAACAGGGCCTCAAGGATATACGTCCCCGGGCTCAGGCTATTCTGGATAAGAACAATTAGGATTATCCTGAACTGAATATGACGGCCGGCAAGCAGCCGCAAAGAGCGGCCTTGCCGGTTATCGTTTAAATTTCAGAAAGGGCTGCGGTTATGGTCGATAAAAAAAAAGAAGCCCTGGCGGCGGCGCTTATGCTGGCCCCTAACTTGACGGGGTTGTTGATATTCATGGTTATTCCAACGGCGGCTTCTTTTGTAATCAGCACGACGAACTGGAATTTAATAGGAAGTCCGGGCTGGGCGGGACTTGAAAATTTCAAAGAAGCCTTTGGGGATGAGCTTTTTTGGATGACCCTTAAAAATACCGCTGTCTATGTGTTCTGTAAAGTACCTATTAATGTGTTTTTGTCCCTCCTGCTGGCGGTACTGTTGAACCAGTCCCTCTATGGCCGGACTCTGTTCAGGGCGATATTGTTTTTGCCCATGATAGCTTCCTCGGTATCCGTTGCCCTGCTTTGGCAGCCCCTGTTTTTAAGCAACGGCCTCTTGAACAAACTGTTGGCCGCCTTAAAGTTTCCAACCCTGATGTGGATCTATAACCCACAAACTTCCATGATGAGCGTAATTCTTGTGGCCCTCTGGAAAGAGCTGGGATATTACATGGTAATATTCCTTGCCGGGCTCCAGTCTATTTCCGGAACTTATTATGAAGCCGCCAATATTGACGGGGCCAATGGAATTCAGCAGTTTGCCCGGATCACCGTGCCTCTTATTTCGCCAACCACCTTTTTTGTCCTGATAATTTCAATAATCGGGTCTTTTCAGATATTTGATTTAACCACCGTTCTTACCGGCGGGGGGCCGGCAAATTCCACCAATACCCTCATTATGTACGTGTATCAGGCGGGATTCAAATTTTTCAGGATGGGATACGCATCGGCATTGTCGGCCATATTGTTTATTATTGTACTGGTGATAACGATTATTCAGAATTGGTCATCCAAACGCTGGGTGCATTATTAGGCGGAATCCATGCTTTTGAATAATCCGGTAAACCGGAACAGGTTGAATAAAACAGCGCTGACCTTGCTTTTCTGTGTTATAACAGTTTTAATGCTCATCCCTTTATTATGGGCTCTGTCAACATCGTTAAAAACAGCGGAAGAAGTTCTCGAAAGGCCCCACGATCTTATCCCCAGGACACCGCGGTTCATCAACTATGCGAATGTTTTTTCCATACTCCCCTTTCACCTCTATTTTAAGAATTCGCTTTTTGTCTCGTCCCTGACGATTGCCGGAACGCTGATTACCTCTTCCATGGCCGCTTATGCCTTTGCCCGGCTGCGTTTTAAAGGGCGGACCCTCCTGTTCATGCTCTACCTCGCCACCCTTATGGTGCCAAGACAGGTTGTGCTGGTTCCGAATTTTGTGATCATGAAAAATTTAAAACTCATCGACAATCTTTGGTCTTTGATTTTGACCGGGACCTTTACCGCCTATGGAGCTTTTTTTCTCCGTCAGTTTTTCCTTACCATTCCTGGCGAACTTGAGGAGGCCGCCATAATCGACGGTATCGGATACTTTAAGCGGCTGGCGCTGATAATCATTCCTCTGGCAAAGCCGGCTCTAATCACCCTGACGATCATTACCCTGCTTAATACCTGGAACGATTTTCTCTTTCCTCTGATCTTTATTAATTCCGATGTCAACCGGACGCTTACCATTGGTCTTTCTCTCCTCAGGGGCGATTTTGACACCAAGTGGAATATTGTGATGGCCGCCACCCTGCTGTCAATTTCGCCTCTGGTTTTGTGTTTTGTTTTTGCCCAAAAATTTTTTATAGAAGGTATTGCTTTATCGGGAATTAAGGGGTAAAATTCAGCATGATAAAGGTCATTATTATAGAAGACGAGGCTAATTCCGCAAGACACTGCGCTTCGTATATAAGCGCCTACGGGCATCGGTTCGCGGTGGCGGCGATTTGTAAAAATGTATCCGAAGCCAGGGAAAATTTCAGCAGGGTCATACCGGAGGTGATCTTCTGTGATATACGGCTTGGCAGGGACAATGGACTCGATCTTATTAAGGAATTCAAAAATTCCGGATGGAATGGGCATACGGTTCTTATGAGCGGATACAGAGATTTTAATTATGCCCGGGAGGCCATCAGAATAGGGGTGGAGGATTATCTCCCCAAGCCGATTTTTCCCGAAGATATCGCGAATACCCTTAAATCCATAGCCGGTAAAATTGAGAAAAACCATTCCGGCATTGAGGGCGAATTGATTAAGGGGATGAGAAATAACTTTCCACCTTTTATAGAGCGGGCCCTTGAATATGTGGCCCTCAATTATGTGGAGCAGATTAGCTTGACCGATGTTGCCGATTATGCCTGCGTTTCGTCGGCTTATCTTTGCGCGGGGTTCAAAAAATACACCGGTTTTACTTTTATTGAATACCTTAACACATACCGCATCGAAGTAGCGAAAAATATGCTAATTGAAACCAATCATCTGTTGGAAAAGATAGCCTTTCAGGTCGGTATTAACGATGTCATTTATTTCAACAAGCTGTTCAAGCGTTTTACCGGCCTTTCGCCGGGGAAGTACAGGAAAATAAAATCTCAGGATTAAGGGTTGAAAATTTTTGGAAAGATTGACATTTTTGTTTTTGTTTATTCCCTTCTTTTGATCATTCTGATAACGGTTATAACCGTATGGGTTTCAAGTTTTCTTATCCGGGAGCTTACCGGATCCGCGATTAACAGCCTTTTTTCGAGACAGGATATTATCATTCGATCCATCACCCGGGAACTGGATGACGGTTCAAGGATTTTGAGCCGGCTCTTTATGACCTATGATATTTACGAGGATAGGGACTATTCTCAGCTGTTCAAGCATATTAAAATGCAGCTCCCTTATTCAAAATTGATATTTATTACCCTGCTGAATGAAGACGGTTCAATTATGAAGAGTGTTTCCAACATGCATCTTGGAATAAACAGGGACTATGTTGAGGAAAAGCGATCAAAGGAAAACAAGTTTATAGAATTTTCCAGCAGCATCATTATTTCCCACGGCAGGGCTTACCACGATTCCATGAATATCAATTCCCTGGTTCCCTTATTTATTGATTATTATGAAAATATTAAAATCCGTATGTATGTATTTATGGAAATGGATATTTCGTCGATCCTTTATAACGCCCGGTTCAGTTTTTCCAATATCGAAGATATGGAAAATAAAAATTACACCGTATCAATATATACAGAAGATATGGAATTGATAGAAACCAGCGAAAATTATCCTTTGAAAAAAATATCAACCCTGACGGGAAATAAAGACCAGAACAGCTTTCTTTCTGAAGAAGAATTGAGAATTCTAAAAACCCGCTCAAATTATCACCGGACCAGAAACAACCTTATCGAATTGTATAATGTCACGTCCATGGGGTATGTTGTCAAAAGCACCTATCCCTACAGCATAATTTTGTCCAAGGTAAGGTATCTTAATTATCTAATTGTAAGTTTTGGCCTGATAGTTCTTGTTTTAATTATCATTATATCGAGTTATTCGATCCATTACCGGCATATCAAGGAAAGAGAGATTTTGCTCCAAATCGAAACCATTCAGGCAAAGCTGAATCCCCATTTTCTCTTTAATACCCTTAACAGTATGGTCGGCCTTGTTTTTGAACGGAATTACAAGAAGCTGCTTTGCGCCTTTAAAGCTCTTTCCGTGCTGCTTCGCTCCAGCATAGAAATACACAAAGAGGGAATCCTGCTTTCCGAAGAGCTGGAATACATCAAAAACTATATAGAAATTCAAAGGCTCCGTTACGAAGACACCTTTGACTTTTTTTGTGAAGTTAAAGATGAGTCCCTGCTGTTTGTTTATATTCCCCATTTCAGCATACAGCCGATTATTGAAAATTGTTTTGTTCATGCCCTGGCTGTTAACAGCGGCAAGGACAAAAAAATCTACATTAAGATCCTGATTAAACGGGCGGATCAGACAATGCACATTGATATTATAAATAACGGCCCCTGCGACAGAGAGTCAAAAATGCGTCTCAGGGATAGAATCACCGGAAATGATATAACCGCTTCGGAGGGGCATCTGGGTCTTGCGCTTATCAACAAAGAAATAAAGCTGCTTTACGGCCAGAAGTTCGGCCTTGAACTTCTGGATATAGACAGGGAGAATATTTTTTCGATACGGCTGAAATTACCGGCTTGTAATTCCCAAAAATGAAGGCCCTCCGCCGCGGCGGAAGGCCCGGAAATTCCCCTTACAATCCCCGGAGGATCGACTCAACATCCTCATAATAAACCCTGAGACGTTCGGGGTTCATCATGGCAAGAAACTGGTATTTAAACTGGACGGGAGGCTTGTGATCTTTAAGTTCCTGCTCCACAGCCTTCATGTCCGCGATAAGCCCTTTCAGTTCGGAAATAATTTCCCCGTGTTTTTTGAGGGTGGCCTTATCCCCTTGTTTCTGTAGATACTTGACCCAGATATAGCTTTTACCAACCAGGCGGTACATCTTTACGTACAGTTCAAATATGTCAAAAAGCGCGCAGTAGGTCCGGTAAAATTCTTCTTCCAGGCCGGGATTCCTGCTGTGCCACTCCTTGTTCAGGGCAATGATTTCCTTCCATGCGTCCTCTTTTTCTTTGAGCATGTCCGCCGTGTGCTTGTCATCGTAAGAAAAAATATCCTTGTATTGGGGGAACCATTTTTGAATGCCGTGGTGTTCCTGGCTGATAAAATCGGCGTTATCAACGCTGACCGGTATCTTGCTGTTATTCATAAAAACCGCGCCCAAAAGGTGGGGAGTCTTGGACATGATGGGCCAGGTTTTGTCAAAGATACCCATCACAAAATCCAGGGTGTCCTTAAAGCCACCGGGGTCCAAGCCCTCCCTGAGATGCCGGTCCTCAACCAGCCATTTGGTGTATACATCCCGGGGCGGGGTATTGACGTTCACCGCGAACTGGGCAATGCCGTAGAGGTTGAGTTGGTTGGGGGTTTCGAAGGTGGAGGTATTGGGCAGGGCTTCCCAATCAATGCGGGTGGAAATGCCGTCGGCCTTGTTTTTAAGGCAATAATCCATGCGGTACTGCATGTCTTTAAGCATGGAAACCGGGGTCAGACCCCAGCCGTAGTATTCGCCCAGGGTCTCGTATTCGATCCATTGTTCATGCTTATCCACATGGCCGATGAGGGTATTGTGGGGGAAGGTCTGGTAATAATCCTGGGGGACGTTTTTTATGGAGATAACAATGTCATCGGGGAGGTCAAGGAGGCCGGCGCGGATGCCGTTCTGTTCATCGGCATAGTAGGAGAAGTCGCGGATAACCAGTTTTTTCCCCCTGGTTTTGAGGGGTTTGTAGATGGCCATGATGACGTTACGCTGCCACTCCTGCATGGACATGGCCTTGCATTTGTTGCACTGGCATTTTTGA
>JAIRNJ010000302.1 GCA_031258115.1 Treponema sp.
TGTCAAGTATTTTTTGAGAAAAACCGTTAAAATAATGCGTTTTACCCTGTTTTCGCGCCTAATTACGGGCTGTTACACGCATGTTCTTTGTAGTGATAATTTATGAAGAATTTAGGATAAAGATATATGAACGATTAGCTTTTGTCAAGAACGAAATACAAAAAAACATCAGAAATATCTAAAAATTCAGAACGAAATATGATATTATTGGAACGATATTCTAAAAATACAAAACGCAGCAAGCCGGCGGGTCAGGTTTAGGCCCCTTGGGGCGGGGTTATTTTGGACGCCTCCCCTTTCAGGCTCTTTTCTTTACCAGAGACACGACGATGTATGAGACTGCCGGGACAAGGCCCGGGAAGAGCAGGAGAAAGCCCATCATGATCCGCTGGGAATAGAAGGCCCAGTAAACCGTGGCGCTTAGAAACGGAAGGGCGAGAATGCCCAGGGCTGCGGGAATAATTACCCAGGGATGCCTGTTGAGTATCAGGTTGATAAAGAAGGGTATCCCCGCGGCCAGGGCCGTCCAGAGCAGGGGAATAAGCACCAGATGGAGAGGGTCACGCTGGATGGTCCAGCCTACAGCCCGGATTGCCGCAACCGGGATGAGCCAGAGCAGCGTAAAGGGCAAAAAGCCGTGAAGAGTGCCGAAGACCCTAAGAACGATGAACAGAAGATAGACTGCCAGGGGCAGAAGCACCGGAAGGCACACAACATCCACAAAGCCCGAAAGCCAGAGGGACAGGCCGAAACCGCCGCGGCTGATAAAGGAACCCAGAAAAAAACGGGCCACGGCGGTAATGCTTCCAAGAAGCAGGGCGCTTACCCCCCCTTCAAACACGGTGTCTTCTGAAAGGGAACGGGAAAAAAGATAAAAAACCGGCATCCAGAGGAAACAAAAAAGACTCATAAGCCAATAGTAGACAAAAATCCCTATATTTTGCTATACTGCTCTTAGTGTCTTTGGTTTTTAACCGGACAGAATGAGGAGGCCAGTTGTCGGATAAGGATTTACGGATTAACGAACAGATTCGGGTGCGGGAGATTCGTCTCATCAGGGATGAGGGGGAAAGGCAGGGTATTATGCCGACCCTGGAAGCCCTCGAAATTGCACGGGAACAGGGTTTGGATTTGGTGGAGGTAGCGCCTCAGGCAACTCCGCCGGTTGTCAAGATTCTGGATTACGGTAAGTTCAAATTCGAAAACGAAAAAAAAGTCAGGGATTCCAAAAAAAAGCAGAAGCTGCTCAAGCTGAAAGAAATACGGATGCAGCCGAAGATCGATGAACATGATCTGGACTTTAAGTCCAAGCATGTCAAGGAATTTTTGAATGAGGGAAACAAGGTCAAGGTAACGGTTCGTTTCAGGGGCCGGGAACTTGCCCATACGGAACTGGGTCTGGATGTCCTTAAGGATGTTCTGGCCCGGATTGAAGGGGAATATGTCATGGATAAGCCTCCGGTTATGGAGGGCAAGTTTATGTCCATGATTTTAAGCCCCAAAGGGAAAAAAGGCTCCGGGTCTGCCGGAACCTGATACTATTATCGAGGTATTGTATGCCAAAAATGAAGACAAAGAAGAGCGCCTCAAAACGCTATTCCTTTACCGGCAGCGGAAAGGTAAAGTACAAGAAACAGAATCTCCGCCACATTTTGACCAAAAAGTCCTCCAAACGGAAGCGAAATCTCCGTCATGCAGGTATTTTATCAAGCGATAATGTGTCCCAAATCAAGAAACGCCTTTTACCCTACGGGTAAAAGCCTTTACGGGTAAAACTACAGGAGTATTACGATGTCAAGAGCGGTAGACGGGTCTAAACGGAAAGACCACCGGAAAAAAATTCTTAAACTGGCCAAGGGATACTGGGGCCGCAGAAAGAGTAACTTCAAAACTGCCAAGGATGCGGTAACCAAGGGTCTCTCCTACGCATACGCCCACCGGAAAGACCGGAAAGGGGACTTCCGCAGGCTCTGGATTGTACGGATCAATGCGATCTGCAGGCAGGAAGGACTCACGTATTCACGGCTTATCGACGGTCTCAACAAAGCCGGGATCACGATCAACAGGAAGGCTTTGGCGCTGATGGCCAAAGACGATCTTCCCGCTTTCCGGGCGGTAGTTGACAAAGCCAAAACGGCGCTGGGAGCCTAGATGATGGACAGCTTCGAGCAGTTTAAAATTCTTGAAGCCAAGGTGGCCAGAACCATCGAGATTCTCGATACGGCAAAAAAGGACTGCGGCCTTGCCAGGGAAGAAGCCGCGGCCCTGCGGAAACGGAATCAAGAACTTGAGGCTGAAAACAAGAATCTTGAGGAAAAGTTAAAAAAGAAGGATGAGTGGCAGGGGCAGTTCCAAAGCCGCCTTCTTTCGGTAATTGAACAGCTCAACAAGGTTGATGACGCCATAGAGCAGCCCCGGCCCAGAGAGGCCTCCCTTCTGCAGGAAGCAAAAAAGCTGCAGGCCCAGGATCGTCCTGAACCAAAGCCGGAACCTGAGCAAAAACCTGAACCTGAGTCTGAACCAAAGCTGGAACTTGATCCTGAGTCTGAGCTTGAGCCAAAACCCGAACCTGAACTTGAGTCAAAACCGGAACAAGATGAAGGCGAAGAGTCCTTTCCGGCTTCCGAGTCTGAAAGCGAAAACGATTCAGACCCCGCGAATGGGGAGTTGGATATCTTTTAGGGCCCGCGGAATGGAAACGGAGACCGATTTTCGACTGGAGATTCTGGGAAGCTCCTTTTCCATCAGAACCGGTGAAAAAGCCGAATATCTGCAAACGATTCAGGAAGAGTACCGTACTATTCTGGATGAAATTCTCCTTATTCCCGGCAATCATGACGATCCTCTAAAAACCGCGATTCTGGCAGGTTTTATGCTGGCTGAAGAGCTGCACCGGCTGAGGGCGGAAAATCCGGTAAAAGAAAACTTTACCAGGAGGCTTATCAAACAACTGGACGAAGCTCTGGAACGAAACAATACTATATAGACATGCAGCATATTTTTCCGCTACGTAATACGGTAAAACACTACGACTGGGGTTCTGCGGAATGGATTCCCGCATTGATGGGGGAGAAAAACCCCCTGAAGGAACCCTGGGCGGAACTCTGGATGGGAACGCATCCCCTTGGGCCTTCCAGGGTTTTTTTTGAAGGCCGGGAAAGGGATCTGGGGGAACTTATCCGGGAGGAACCTGAATTTTTTCTGGGCGGGGAACTGTATGAGGCCTGGGGCGGCCTCCCATTCCTCTTTAAGCTTCTCGCCGCGGAGAAGCCCCTTTCCATACAGGCCCACCCGAGTCTTGAGCAGGCCGGGGAAGGTTTTGAACGGGAAAACCGTGCGGGCCTCCCCCTTGAGGCCCCGGAACGGAACTATAAAGACCGCAGTCACAAGCCTGAGATAATCTGCGCGCTTACAGGATTTGATGCCTTATGCGGCTTCAGGGAACCGGGGCAGATTCGCCATTCCCTGGAATCCCTCGCAAGACAGGCGGATGTCCTGAAAAGGGATCTTGAGCCGCTGATCCGGGCGGAAAACCTTAAAATTTTCCTAAAACGGCTCTTTGAACTCTCTGCGGAAACCAGAAAAGGGCTGACCCGGACACTCCTGGCCGGAATAGAGACAGATCCCCCCGAGGCAGGGCCTTTCATGCGGCGTTTTGCGGAACTTTACCCGGACGATCCTGCGATAATAGCCCCTCTTTACCTGAATCTTGTTCATCTGGAGAGCGGAGAGGCCCTGTTCCTTCCCGCAGGGGTTCTCCATGCCTATATTCACGGTTTTGGAGTCGAACTCATGGCCAATTCGGACAATGTACTCCGCGGGGGGCTCACGTCCAAGTATATGGATCTGCAGGAACTCACATCGGTGCTGGATTTTTCAGCCTTTACCGTGCAGATCCTGCATTCTGAAGAGAAGACGCCGGGACTTCACGCCTATCCTTCCTTTACCGGGGAATTCAGCCTGAGCCGGCTCGATTCAAGAGGCCGTGAAACGCTTTCGGCCCCCGCGGGCCGGCCCTGCATTGCAATAATCACCGGGGGAGAGGCGCTTTACCGTGTTTTTGATGAACAGATACGGCTTAAACAGGGGCAGTCGCTCTTTATCCCTGCGGGGGCGCCGGGAAGCTTCGAGGGGGACTTCAGCGCCTGCCTTGCCGCTCCGGGCAGGGCCCCCGGGGAGAAGTCCAACCCGGCGAACGGGAATGGCTGAAGGCTCCCCTTGAAGATCTATGTGGATGCCGATTCCTGCCCCAGGGCCTGCCGGGAACTGATACTGAAACGGGCCGGGAAACAGGGGCTGAGCGCGGTTTTTGCGGCAAACCGGCCCATTCCGGGGGTATCAGGCGAAAACACCGTGATGGAACTCTGCGCTTCCGGGGAGGGGGCCGCGGATGACCGTATCGTGGAACTTGCCGGGCCGGAGGATCTCGTCATCACCAGAGACATTCCCCTGGCATCAAGGCTGGTGGATAGGGGCATTGCCGTACTGGACGACAGGGGCAGAAACTATACGGCCGAAAACATCCGGGAACGGCTGTCCATGAGGAACTTCATGGTGGATCTGGCGGAAAGCGGCCTGGGGATGGAACGGAACGCCGTATACGGCAAAAAGGAACTCAAGTCCTTTGCCGATGCGTTTGACCGGGCTCTGGCGCATCTGCCGAAACCCTGAATATCTGAGCCTGTTCCAAAATTCAGGCTGCTAGTGTTCCGGGTACATGCTCTGGATCTGCTTGATGCCCGGGAGAGCTTCAAAGAAGCATTCTACCAGTTCAGGATCAAACTTATAGCCCGACATTTTTTTTATTTCCTCAAGCACCTGCTCTTCATCCCAGGGTTCCTTGTAGACCCGTTTTGAGCAGAGGGCGTCGAAAACATCGGCGAGGGATACAATACGCCCGGTAAGGGGAATCTCCTCACCTTTGCGGGGAATGGCTTTCCCTTCGGCATCGGCCTTTATGGGAGGGAAACCTTCCTTGAAGGGGTCAACCCAGCCGGGGTAGCCTGTACCGTCCCAGTTTTCATGGTGGGTAAGGGCAATGTCCAGGGCCATCTTGTCGGTTTCGGAACGGATATGGCTGAAAATCGCCGCCCCTTCGACGGTGTGGGTCTTCATGATTTCGTACTCTTCGGGAGTAAAACGGGCGGGTTTCTTGAGGATCACATCGGAAATGGCTACCTTCCCCAGATCGTGGAGCATGGCCGCCGTTTTAAGATTATCGCAGAAGTGTTCCCGTTCTTTTTCGGAAACATTATGGCGGAAAGCCCAGCGATGGTAGATCTCCGCCGTATAGCCTGCCACACGCTTGACATGGGCTCCTGTCTCCTTGGGGTCTCTCATCTCCGCCATCTTGTTCATCCTGAGAAGCATTTCCTGCTTGTCCAGCGCCTGTTCCAGGACGGTAGTGGCGGTAGAGGCAAAGTGAACGATGAGGAGTTCGTCGTCCGAAGTAAAGGGAATGGCAGCGCCGTCCTCATCCTTGGCGTTGATCATCTGGATAACTCCCAAAAGATCCCCCTTGGCGGTAACCAGGGGGAAGGTAAGGGAAGAAATCGTCTTATAACCGGACAGTTTGTCGTAGGAAGGGTTAAAAGAATAGGGCGTACCCTCCGGAATGTGATACATATCAGGAACATTAACCGGTTTTTTGGTGAGACCCACATAGCCTGAGATGGTTTTTTCGTTTATGGGCACGGAAAAGAAAGACATAACCGGCTTCTGACCAGGGGGAAGATCCGCATCGGTAGTATCATTCTGGGCAAATTTGATGGCGAGTTTGTCAATCCTGTTCCCTTTTTCTTCAACGGTTACTTTTTCGTAAATTGAACCGGCGTCGGCATGAACCACCCTGCGGGCTTCAAGCAGAATCCGTTCCAAAAGGATATCAACATCCTGGATCTTGGTTAACTCAGAATCCAACTGAAGAATACTTCTAAAATCCGTATTTTTACCTGTCACTGAAACCTCCAAAACCAGATGTACTATTCCGGCATTTAAGACCAAGCCCATAGAACCATCTACAATGCCTTAATATACACCAAAAACAGAGGCTTAGCAATAAAAAAACCCCGGGGAAAGGAGTAACCCCGGGGCACAAAAAAAAGGAGGAACATGAAATAAACAATACTTCTACTTATTCAAACACAGATGGTTAAAAAAGGTAACAGGAAACCCAAAAAAACCGCCGTCTTTTGGGCAGCATCTCTCAACAGAAGAGGGCGGGAAGGGAGACGCGGACAGCGGCGCAGTTCAGCCTTGCCGGTTTTTGCCCCACTCGGCAATGAAGCGTTCATAAGCGGCTATAGTCGCGGCCATGGTGATGTCCTGGACTTCGCCGCGGCCGAGCCAGCCGTCGCCGTCCATGTTGTAGAGATGCCGGAGGGTTCCTTCCAGATCCTCAATGCTACAGGAAGGATCCTGCGCCCTGCGGCGTTCAAGACCCCGCAGTTCGGCTTCAAAGGTTTCCCGGTACTTTATATCCTTCCAGGCGGTAGAATCCCCCACCCTATTCCTCCGTTCCGTATCGAATGCGGCGGGCCGTTTCCAGAGGCAGGGAAGGAAAAAATGCCCGGTAAGCGGGATTAACGCTGAAGACGCGCCTTAGTACCCAGGCTTTTCTTTCATTCAGTTCATATTCATAACGAAGGTCAATCTTTTCACCCAGAATGCGTACCATAAAGCCCTGTTCATCCCACTGGAGGGAGAGATCCTGCCGGAAGGGATCGTCAGGGGAACCTGAGTGCATGTTCCAATAGCGGAGTCTGTTATCCCTTCCGTAGAGGGCGCTAAACTCCCCTGCGGCGGAAACAACACGGGTAATATTGGCCCGGCTGTCAAAGTCGTAGTATTCACGAACTTCAGTTTCCCTGCCCTGCCCTGCGGAGCTTTCCGCGGGGCTTTCCCCGGAGGCTTCGGTTTCGGGATCGGATGGAGCTTCTCCGCCGTAAAAACCCTCGATACCGCAGATTCTCAATTCCCCCGCGGCCAGGGTTTTGGGAAAGACATAAAAACCGCAGGGATTGCCGCAGCGGTCATACCAGGTTTCCGTGGATCGATCCCCCGCTCCGCTCAAAAGAACGTAGTAGAGGCTCTCTTCCCGGCTGACCGCGTAGCCGCCGAAGGCCGGGCGGTATTCATATACCCAT
>JAIRNJ010000059.1 GCA_031258115.1 Treponema sp.
CCTACAGGAATCGAAAGGATCTTCTTCATCTCGCCGATGTATTCTTTTACCTCCTCAGAGGTCATGGTCCCCGCAGAATCCATGATAGTTACCGCCCCCACGCCCCAGTCTTCGAGCTGTTTCGCTTCTCTGGCCAGTTCTTTTGCAGACAGGACATACCCCTTCATGAGAGAGAAGCGGGGGAATATCCCGTATTTTCTTATCAGGGCAATACCGTCTTTGGCGCTCTCCCCGTCACCTGCGTTGGCGCCGATGCGCAGAAATTTTATCCCCTTGGAAGCCGCCAGGACTATGTTCTTTTCAGTAGTGTTTTTTACTCCGATGAACATTCCGATTTCCCCCCGAGGCAGAAAGGGGGTGGCCAGGTCGAGGTATTCCAAATCCGTAAGAGGGGCGGTTTTTCCATCCGCCTCGTATGCTCCTATCCCATAAGCGTTGCCAAATTCGATCAGGGTTATATTGTTGTCCAGAAGTCCTTCCAGCATCATAGTGGTGAGTTCCTCGGTGAACCCATTACCCAGCACATTTCCCCCGTCACGCAGGGTACAATCAAATAATTGCATCATTTTTCCTCCTTGCACAAAGTAAACCCTACCCGGTACTTTTCACCCAATTGTTTTAATTCTTTGTAGACCGTGTCCGAAAGAGGCACACCTTTCTCCCGGCGCTCCATAGCACGAGTCCATTCAATTTCGCCGGGCATAAAAATAATATCCACTCCGGGATTTTTGGGAAGAGCCTTTATATCTCGTTTTATCTGCCCCACCTTTTCCTTGAAGATTTCCAAAGGAAGGAATTTGGAAATATCGATACAACAGAATACATGTCCCAAATTCTGGGGATTGGTAAAATCGTTCCACATGTTTCCCAGGTACGGCCCAAATTGGGCGCCACTGAGGATACCGCAAAGTATGTCCACAAACAAGGCGATTCCGTACCCTTTCGGGCCGCCGATGGGGAGCACCGTTCCCTTCATCCCTTCGCTGGCATCCGTGGTAGGTCGTCCATCTGCGGTAAGGGCCCAGCCTTCGGGAATAGAGTTTCCTAACTTCGCCGCCAGGATGACCTTACCCATGGCTACCACACTGGGGGCCATGTCCAGGATAATAGGTTCTTCGTTGGTCGGAACCCCGATGGCTACGGGGTTTGTTCCCATGTAAGGCCTGTAGCTCCCCCAAGGGGCGATATTCGGCGGCGCATTGGTCATGGTTATGCCCACCATGTTTTGTTGGGTTGCCATTTTCACGTAGTAGAAGGCCATGCCAAAGTGGTTCGAATGGTTAACCGCGATAAAGCAGGAACCGCTCTCCTTTGCCTTGTCGATACATTTCTGCATTATCCGTATTCCTGCCACCATTCCCATGGAGTTGCAGGCGTTTATCAGCGCCGAACCCGGGTATTCCCGTTCAACCTTGATCTCGCAGACCGGGTTAACCACCCCTTCTTCCAGCCGTTTCAGGTAAATGGTCATCCGGCTCACGCCGTGGGACTCGACACCGCACAGATCCGCTTCCACCAGACTGTCCGCAGTTATCAGAGCTTCGTCCTCAGGCATACCTTGGGTCTCGAGCAGTTTCTGGCAATATTCACGAAGAACCATCCAATTAATATAATGAGTTTCCATAACGATTCCTAAATATACTGATTGTAAATCACTTTAGTATTCATAAAGAAATCTTTATTGGTAGCCCCAATAGAGAAGGGGCCTAGGCCGGACATTTTAATCCCGCCAAAAGGCATAAAACTCTCACTTACCGAACCGTGGTTGATATGCACCATTCCGGACTGGCTTTCCTTCATGAACCGGTAGATGTTCGCCTGGGTATCCGTAAAGATGCAGGATGCCAAGCCGTACTCGCTGCTGTTTGCTACCTCCAGGGCTTCATCAAAGGAATCTACCTTCTGAACCGTCAACACCGGCCCGAAAATCTCCTCCCTGGCCACCGCCATATCGGGAGTAACGTTGGTGACGAGGGTGGATTCGATATAGTACCCCTTATCATAGACCCCACCCTTGAGTTGATTGCCCCCAATGGCGATAGTGGCGCCTTGTTCCCGGGCCTTTGCGATATACTCCATGATGCTGTCTCCTGCTTTCTTGTTGACCACTGGTCCTATGGTGTTTTCTTTTTCCAAGCCCGGGCCCACTTTGTATTCTTTAATGATGGCGATAAGGGCCTTTTCCAGTTCTTCCGCTTGGGATCGTTTTACCAGTACCCGGCTCACTGCGGTACAACGCTGACCTGCGTTGGCAAAAGCCGCGACAGCTATGGATTTGGCTGCCCCAGTTATGTTCGCATAATCCCAGACAATGGCGGGGTTCTTGCCGCCCATCTCAAGCTGGACTTTGGCGAAATTGGCCGCCGCAGTTTTGTTGATCTGCCGACCGATTATGGTGGACCCGGTAAAGGTGATCCCTCGTACCAGGGGGTTGCCCGAAAGGGCATCGCCAATCTGGCTTCCTCTGCCCATAATGAGGTTTACTGTTCCTGCGGGGAAGCCTGCTTTTTCAAAGAGTTCCAGAAGGAGGACACTGCACCAGGGAGTGTCATAGGAAGGCTTTAGAACCACGGTGCATCCCGCAATCAACGCGGGGATCGTTTTCCGCAAAGGGGTGAGCATAGGAAAATTCCAGGGGGTGATGGCGGCTATCACGCCAACGGGCTCCCTCACCACCGTGTTGGTCACCCCCTGGCGTTCGCTGGGAAGGCTCAATCCTTGGAGCCGGGTCGCCTCGCCGATAACATACTTACATTCTTTTACCCCCCGGGAAGGCTCGCCGATGGCTTCCACCAGGGGTTTCCCCTGTTCGCGGCAAAGACATTCCCCCAGGTAGTTGGTCTTCTCGTCCAGGAGGGTAGTGAATTTTTCTACGTATGCGGCCCGTTCCATGGGCAGGAGCTTACTCCACGCTAAAAAGGCTTTGGAAGCTGCAAGGACGGCCTGATCCACATCCTGAATCTCCGAAAGGGGGAACTGCCCGATTATTTCATCTTTATCCGCCGGATTGCGTATCTCATAATACTTACCGGAAGAAGGCGGCGTCCATTTGCCATTAATAAAATTCTGACAGGTTTTAATCATTTTTCTCTCCAAAAATATATTTTTCCTCTATTAGGAATTCAATTGCTGTTATTTTTCCCATTACCGGAAAAATAAAATGCCGATTTTTCTATTTTTTCCGTTTAGCTATAAGAGTAAGAACCAAGACTCCTTGTTTTTGCTCCTAAACTCAGGAAAACTCCGATTTTTACTGAATCCCCATGATAAATATTCAACATTCAGGAAAAATCAAAATTATCCTTGCAAAAACCATGCCAACTACAATTCGTGAAAAAATCAAATTTCCACCAACATGGCGGCGGTTATAATCGCTTCGCGGAACTGTTTCCAATCCGCGATACCCTTGTAGGCAATATCGTAAGCGGTTCCATGGGCAACAGTGGTACGGATATACGGCAGTCCGGCGGTGACCACTACCGGCGGGAACTCCTTGGCGGCGGTTTTTATGGCCGTATTTGCCGTATCGTGAAAGAGGTAGACAAGAGCGTCATACCGGCCTCGCAGCCCTTGGATGAAAAGAGTATCCACAGGCTGGGGATCGCTTATAGCGATCTGTCCTTCTCTGAGCCTCTTGATGGCAGGGGCAAAGACGGTCTGTTCTTCATCTCCCAAAACACCACCCTCACCCGCATGGGGATTAATACCGGAAATTCCTATTTTTGGAATTTTAATTCCCAGGTTTAACAAAATCCGATGAACATATTTCACAAAATCGTAAATGTTATCTTCGGTGATCTTTTCCAGGGCTTTCCGCAGGGGGACATGGGTGGTCATTTGAAAAATATACACCCCACCTTGGATCTGTACCGTGCTATATTCCGGTATATTTGCAAGCCCTGCTAGCAATTCAGTCACTCCGGCGCAATTGAGCCCCGCTTTATGCATAGCTTCCTTATTAGTGGGAGCAGTTGTAAGGCCCTGGAGATGTTCTTTGTTCAGCATATCCACCGCCTTATGGATATATTCCAGGGAGACTGCGCCGTTTTGAGCCGAAAGTTTGGTATCCCGGTAGTTATGGGACAAAGGGATATCAATAAAGGGGATTTTTTCTTCTGAGAGACTGATTTTTTCTCCTTCCCTAATTTTTTCCAAGGGAATTTTGATCCCCAATACACCCATGACCTCTTCCAGAGGACCTGAACTGCCGATTACTACTGGGATACAAAATTCTCTGATACCCTTTTCATTCAGGCTCTGTACAACGATTTCCGGGCCAATACCCGCAGGATCGCCCATAGTGATTCCGATGATGGGTAGCTTTTTCATAAAAACGATCTAGCAAATATCATGCCAAACCGGTTTTTATCAAAAAAAGGAAGCTGTTTCAAAATATCAGATTTTGAAACTGACTCAAAGTATAGACCAAATGGAGATTCTGTAAAAATGTTATAATATTTGTTGCATTTTCTTCGAAGGCTGATATAATTATTACCATCAAAAAGAAGATTGAGCATGTATGATACAGAAAATAGCCTCCCTGGCACAGGTTGGGGTGTTAGTGTTTTTTCCTCATTTGTTTGTTCCCATAGGTGGATTAATC
>JAIRNJ010000097.1 GCA_031258115.1 Treponema sp.
TGCCGGCAAGATACTTATCGCCGGAACCCTGCTGGAAAAGAACATGGAAGCGGACAGGGATGAAATTCTCAATGCATTCAACGGTATCCGCTGCCGCTGTACGGAAAGCGAAAGTCTGGTAGCGGCAGTTCTGGCCGCGGCGGAGATCCGCAGGCGGAGGCGTTATGGCAGAAAGACGTAACCAGGTTTTCTACCCTTCAGGCTTTACCGAACTCTTTAACGCCTGGAACCGTTTCCCCGATTCGGTTCCCGCTGCCGGCGCCACAGGGCTTATCCGTTTTCAGGCGGACGAACTGCTCGACCTTCCCCAGAGTATTATCTGCCTGGATCACCTGGACGAACTTCGCAAAATTACCCGGACGGAACGTTACCTGGAAATAGGGGCCGCGGTAAGGCTTAGTGAACTGGAAGGGCTGGGTAAAATAGTGCCGGAAGCGCTGGAAAAAACCATTGCCCACATTGCCAGCCCTCAACTTCGCAACATTGCCACCATGGGAGGCAATATCTGTTATCCGTACAGACGGCTGGACATTTCCGCTCCCATGATTGCCCTGGATGCCCATTATGAACTCCGCAAGGCCAAGGGAGTCCGCTGGGTTTCCGCCTCCCGTTTTGCCCTGAATCCCGGGCCTCCTGCCATCGACAAACAGGAACTGTTGACCCGTATCCGCATTCCCCTGGATCAGTGGGATTATTCGGTTTTCAGGAAAATCGAGAACAGCGGAGCCTATGGCAACAATACGGTGATGATCTTCATCATAAAAACCCAAAAAAACGTACTTGCCGATGTCCGTCTTGTCTTTTCCGCCGCTTCAATCCTGCGCAACCGGAATAGCGAATCTTTCCTCACCGGCAAGCATCTCCCCCTGAGCCGCCGGGACGCCCTGGAATTTATTGAACACTGGAGAACATTCCTTGCCGCGGTACATAAATCTGAATATTCGGCCGAAGACCGGGCCGCGGCTGAAGTTCCTCAGCATGATGTACCGGAAACTTTACAGCACGGCATGAACGAAACTTCATTCGGGACTCCCCTGTACGGGACCTCTCAGGAACTCTTTACAAAAGACAAGATCCTCAATCTGATAAAGAAAAATATCCTTCTCCTGGCGGACTAAAACCCCCTCCGCCCCTTTTTTCCGGCTTTTCCCCAATATTGAAACTCTCCTGTATATGTATTATATTGTTCAATAGTTGAACAAATCAAACGGTTTCATAGAGCGTGTTCCGGCCGCCTGTGTTTTCCGGATGCTTCATGAAGGAAATCCATGCCTCTTTCATGATGGATATGAGTTTCCTCACGAATGCGGCGGGCACATGCCGGATTTACGGCAGGATGTTTGCAGCCGCTGTTCTACAACACTATAAAAGCGATGAATTCTAAACCTCCCCTGAAACACTCCACCGGAACCGAAGGCCGGGCTTCCCCTCTGGAACACTCCACCGAGGCCGAAGGCCGAGCTTCCCCTCTGGAACACTCCACCGAGGCCGAAGGCCGAGCTTCCCCTCTGGATACGGAATATATTATCCTCGAAAATATCTACGACGCCTCCAAACAGAAGGAGTCTCCCCGCCAGCGGGATCTGGCAAAGCTGGCAGGCACCTCCCTGGGTATGACCAATGTTATACTAAAGCGTCTTGCCAAAAAGGGCTGGATCACAATCAGAAAACTTAACAACAGGAATATTCACTATGCGGTAACGCTGGAAGGGGTCAATGAGATTATCCACCGTAGTTACAACTTCTTCAGGCGTACAATACAAAACATGGTGTATTACCGGGATAGTATCGATGAAGTCATCCGGAAAGCCACGGAAAAAGGCATATCCTCGGTGCTTCTTGTGGGATTCAGCGACCTTGAGTTTATCATCGAACATTGCTGCCAGAGATACGGGCTTTCCTTTCTCAAGGCTGCGGACATGGAACTGGCCGGCAGGATGAAGGACGGGCATACCTTTACCTTTTATGCGGAGACCTTTACGGAAACCAATGCAGATGAAAAATTGAGCTGTTCCCTTTCGGGAATACTAATAAAATATTTGGCGGCATTATGATTATTCATTCAAATCTGGATTTTTCTTTTGGCGCCTTTCCTTCTTCAGTCCTTATTACCCGGGGACTTCCCACGCTGTCCCGCATACGGGAAGACTTGAAAGAAGAAGGGCCCTTCAATCCCCTTCTTGTTTGCGATGAACATACGCTTCCTTTGGCAAGAAAAATCTCCGGCAAAGAAAAGGTACCGTTCTGTGTAATACCTTCCGGGGAAAAGTTTAAGACATGGCCCCAGGTTGAAACCATCCTCAGGGAAGCACGGGAAGCAGGACTCGGCAGAGACGGTGTTTTTATCGCGGTCGGGGGCGGCGTACTGAGCGACCTTACGGCTTTTGCCGCTTCCGTCTACATGAGGGGAGCAAAAATCGTATTTGTTTCTACCAGCCTTTTGGGCATGGTCGACGCAAGTCTGGGAGGCAAAACAGGTTTTGATCTTTTTGGCATCAAGAATCTGGCCGGAACTTTTTATCCTGCCCGGCAGATCTATATTGCGCTGGAAAGTCTTATCAGTCTTCCTCTGGTGGAATGGAAAGCAGGTATGGCGGAACTCATCAAGACCGCCATTATTGAAGGAGACAGTTTCCTTGACCAGATTGATTCCCTGAGGGAAGAGTACACAAGCGGAGACTTCAGCCCGGGTTTCCCCCAGTCTTTTATACGGGATCTCATGAATTCAAAAACAGAAACGCTGTTAAGCTGTATCACTCTTGCGCTCTCCTGCAAAGGCAGGATCGTAGGATCGGATCCGCAGGAAAAAGGCGAGGTGCGGGCCCTTCTCAATCTGGGCCATAGTTTTGCCCATGCCCTGGAATCCAGCGCCGGTCTGGGCTCCATTTCCCACGGCGAAGCGGTAGCCTGGGGCATAGCCCGATCCTGTGAACTGGGATTGGCGCTCGGCATTACCCCCTGGGACAGGGCGGAGCGGATAAGCAGCTCCCTGCGGAACTGGGGCTATGAAATTACAGTTCCCCATCCCCTTGTACAGGATAAAGAAAAATTCATGAAGGCTCTCGGATCTGACAAAAAGAAACGGGGGGGACAGCCGGTATTTGTAGTTCCAAATCAATTCGGCGCACAGTTGGTATATGGCGGAACAGGAGACAAAACACTGCTTGAATCCATCCTGACACAGATAATGAACGGAGAAATCAATTTTTGAAAAAAGGCCTTTTTTTATTATTTCTTTTCCTTTTTGTGCAGGGCTTGATTCTCCGGCACATATCCTCTCCCCTGCAGGCCCAGGAGTCTTCGGTGGGGGACGAAACAGAAGACAACATCATTCATGTCATCCGGAATATTGATTTTGACATAAAAGGCCGTTCGCGGCCCTATGCCCTTCTCTACAATGCGGAGATCGAGCCGGGAACAGAATTGGCAGGCCGGGCCAGGCTTGAGTGGTATATCCGGGACAAAGCCCAGCTTTTAACAAACCAACGCGTGCTGGAAGACAATGTAAAAATAGATTATAGTCTTGGAGAAGCCGATGAAAACGGCAGAATACCGGTGGATCTTCTCATTCATGTAGAGGATACCTGGAATATCATGGCCCTGCCCCGGCCGATTTACGACAGCAATGACGGCCTTGATGTTACCATCAAGGCGCGGGATTACAATTTTTTTGGAACAATGAGCCCCCTGCGTGTGGATTTGGCGTACCTGCGGGATCTGAACGGAGAGAATACCTTTGAAATGCTCATCGATTCCGATATTCCCTTCAAGGCATTCGGTTACAACTGGAATATCAATTTTGACAATACCTTTGGCTATAAAGACCGGGAAACCTCGGATGACACGACAGATTCCCTGTACTATACCAATCTTACCGGCCTTTCCATGGAGATGCCCTATAGAAGAACTACCTTTATTTTTGGACTTGAACAGGGCACCTATGTAAACCAGGAAAACAGCGATGATGATAAAATTTGGGAAGATCCCATAAAAAGGGACAGGGTAACCGGAAATGAATTCATGCCCGGCCCTTTCGCCTCCACGGAATTCTACGCGTCATGGAACATACCAACAGGATTTGATATAGGAAAATTCGGAGAGCTTGAATATACTCCCCGCCTGGGAACAAAAATCAATTACCGGGGAGGAGAAGGCGTAGATTACAGCAGGCAGGGGCCGGTTTTATCCATGAGTCATAGCCTTGGTTTCGGCCGGATCGACTGGGCAGGAAATCTGCGCAGGGGACTTGAGGCGTCACTTGAGAACAGTAATTCCTATAATTTTCACCATGGCGACTGGGATCTCTACATGGGTATCGGCGCTACGGGCCATTATCCGCTTATTGATTCAATTTTCGGCATTTCAGGACGCTTCAGGTATCAGCAGTGGGCCTTCGGCGCCGCCGACAGAAAAAACAATAACGAAGCCGGAGGAGATATCCGGGGCATACCTGACAAGGATCTGCGGGCGGATTATCTTTTTTCGTTTAATTTTGATTTTCCTCTCCGTATACTCAACTTTGTCCCTTCAATCTGGTTTGGCAAACCTAAACTGCATTTCTTTGATATAGAATTATTTACCTCGCCGTTCCTCGATCTTGCCTTTGCGGCGCCTCCCGGCGGGAAGGATATTTCCGCCATAAAGGGTTACTATGCCGGCGGAATGGAATTTATAGCGTTCTGGGGATTCATGCGCAGCCTCTATCTCCGTTTCAGTTTCGGTTATGATCTGGCCAGGGCAGGTACAGTGCCGTGGGCCGGACTCAAGATGGATGAATACTTCATCGGTATCGGTCTTCACTATTAAACAGGAATGGCTTTATGGTAAACATTGCGGTAATCGGTACCGGTTATGTCGGTTCTGTCTCCGGCGCATGCCTTGCGGATTTTGGCAACCATGTAACCTGTGTTGACAACAATGCTGAAAAGATTGAAGCACTTAAAAAGGGAATCATACCTATCTACGAACCCGGACTTGACACTCTGCTAAAACGGAATACGGAAGCGGGAAGATTAAAATTCTCCACGGATTTACCGGGTGCGGTTAAAGCCAATGAGGTAGTATTTATAGCGGTGGGTACGCCTCCGGCGGAGGACGGCAGTGCAGATCTTCAGTATGTTGAAACCGTTGCCCGCGGCATCGGGCAGGCAATGGAAAAATATACCGTCGTGGTGGACAAGAGCACTGTTCCCATTGGGACAGGGAGAAAAGTCGCAGCATGGATCGGGGAGGAACTTGCCGCGCGAAAACTTGAAATTCCTTTTGCGGTAGTTTCCAATCCCGAATTCCTCCGCGAAGGATCTGCCATACAGGATTTTACTCATCCTGACCGTGTCGTCATAGGCTGCGAACATGAAGAAGCCCGCAGAATCATGAAAGAAGTTTACCGGGCGCTTTATCTTAACGAGACACCATACATCGAAACCAGTCTTGAATCCGCAGAGATGATTAAATATGCTTCCAATGCCTTTCTTGCGGTGAAGATCACCTTTATCAACGAAATTGCAAATCTCTGTGAAAAGATCGGGGCCAATGTTCAGGATGTGGCAAAGGCCATGGGCAGGGACGGCAGAATCGGCGGGAAGTTCCTGCACCCCGGCCCCGGTTTTGGCGGTTCCTGTTTCCCAAAGGACATCCGCGCCCTTGCCCGTATCGGCCGGGATCACGGTGAAGCCCAGCGCCTCGCCGAAACCGCCATGGAGGCAAACGAGAGGCAGAAACTCCGCATGATTGACAAGATTGAAAAGCTCATGGGGCCTTCGCTGCGGGGTAAAACCATAGCGATCCTCGGCCTGGCCTTCAAGCCCAACACCGACGACATGCGCGAATCCCCGGCCATTGCGATCTGCAAAGGCCTTATTGAAAAAGGCGCGGCGCTGAGGCTTTACGATCCTGCAGCCATGAGGGAAGCTTCCTGGCGTCTTGAAGATGTAAAGGCGCAGTGCCATTTTGCCCCTGATGAATATGATGCGGCAAAAGGTTCCGACGCACTGGTACTGCTCACCGAATGGAATCAATTCAGAAATCTGGATTTTGGACGGATAAGATCCCTCCTTAAGGGAAACTTTTTTTTCGATTTCCGCAATATATATAAACGGGAAGCGGTGGAAGCCGCAGGATTTTATTACACGGGAATCGGCACATGAGGATCCTTGTAACAGGCAGCGCCGGGTTTATCGGCTTTCATCTTGCCGAAAAACTTGCCCGCATGAATCACAGGGTTACCGGCATGGATAATATAAACAACTATTACGATACGGCACTCAAACTTGCAAGACTGGAACATTCGGGAATTGATACGGAGCATATAGAAGATGAAAAACCTTTACAAAGCAGAACTCTTCCCTCATACACTTTTATAAAAATTGATCTCTGCAGTAAACCTGCGATCTTTTCCCTCTTTGAAAAAAAAAACTTTGACTGTGTCATAAATCTTGCAGCCCAGGCAGGAGTCCGTTACAGCATCGAAAACCCCGAGGCCTATATTGCAAGCAACATTACCGGTTTTTTTAATATCCTTGAAGCGGTACGGCATTTCAAAACAGGACACCTTGTCTTTGCCTCCAGTTCTTCGGTTTACGGCCTTAACGAAAAAATCCCCTTTTCCGTTTCCGACAAAACCGACAGTCCTGTAAGTCTCTATGCCGCTACCAAAAAATCAAATGAACTTTTGGCCTTTTCCTACAGCCATCTTTACTCCATTCCCATGACAGGCCTGCGCTTCTTTACGGTCTATGGCCCCTGGGGAAGGCCCGATATGGCGCCTTTTATTTTTACAAAAGCCATCATCGAAGGCAAACCCATAAAGGTTTTCAACAACGGCAGCATGAAACGGGATTTTACCTATATTGATGATGTTGTCGAAGGTATTGTCCGTATCGCCAGCATCATTCCGGAAGCCTCCCCTGCCCCTTTCGGACTTTTCAATATCGGTTACGGGCAGCCTGTCGATCTCTTGTCGTGTATAGAAACCATTGAAACCTGCACCGGCAAAAAGGCCGAAAAACAGTTTCTTCCCATGCAGGCAGGGGATGTTCCCGTCACCTGGGCCGAAACGTCTGATTTTGAAAAGGCCTCAGGCTACAAGCCGAAAACCGGCATAGATAAGGGCATACCGCAATTCGTAAACTGGTATACCGGAAAATATCTTCCCCTAACAAAAGTCACTAAATGAAGTTTCAGCTTATCTTTAATCTGTTTTCAAAAAAAGAAAAAAAACAGTTGATCGTTGTTCTTTTTTCTATGCTTTTTATGGGCATTATCGAACTTGCCGGAATTGGTTCCATAGGCCCTTTTATTTCAATTATTACAAATCCATCGATCATCCACAGCAATAAATACCTTGCCGCCGTAAACAATTACTTTGCTTTCTCTTCCGAAAATGAATTCATTATTGCATTTGGCGTTGCTGTTATTATTGTTCTGGCCCTGAGCAACCTCTGTCTTTCCGGGGTAAATGGCATCATATATTATTATTCTGGTAAAAGGCGCCATTCGTTTTCCATGAGGCTTTTTGAAAAATATCTGCGCCAGTCCTATGTGTTTTTTTTGAATAACAATTCAGCAAAACTTTCTCAAAGTCTGCATGATGTTAATACTTTTATAAGCGATATATTGATAAATTTTTTAAACCTGGTTTCCAGCCTTATCATATCCGTGGCAATCGTTATTTTATTGATCGCTTTAAATCCGGTTTTGGCCCTGATCATCAGTTT
>JAIRNJ010000119.1 GCA_031258115.1 Treponema sp.
TGGACCGCCATGCTGGCCCGGTATCAGATGATCCTCCGCCAGGGCAAACCCCGGATAGATCTGGGGATCCTGCGGCTGGATTATAATTTTAACAATATGTATATGTTCGGTACCGGAGAAAAGGATCTCTACGAAAACCAACTGATGCGGGCAAACCAGGGGGTCTACTGGCAGGATATGGGACTTCAAAACGCGGGTTACACCTTCGATTACTTTGCCCCCCAGATACTGGAGGATAAAGATATCGGCTATGCCGCAGGGGAACTGGCCCCGGACGGTCCCGGATACCGGGCCCTGCTGATCTACCAGGAGGCCCTGCCCCTGAGTTCCGCAAAACGGATCCTCGCGCTGGCCAGGGCGGGGCTTCCCGTTGTTCTGGTAAACGGCCTTACCGAGAAGATCCGGCCTGCGGTTTCCAAAACCCACGGGAAGGCGGCATCCTGCAGCCCCTTTAACGCTGAAAGCGACGGCGAACTGGCCGCGGTGATAGGGGAACTGAAAGCCCTGGCCAATGTGGTGGAATTGGATGATCAGTCAAAGACCAATGAGGCCCTCAGATCCCTGGGAGTGCGGCCCAGGGCCGCCTTTACGGAGCCCAACAAAAACATCCTCAGCGCGCTCCGGGAGGATGGAGACAAGCGCTACATCTTCCTCTACAACTACCTGTATACCCAGAGGGAAGCTTTTGAATTCGGCGTTACCCTGGAAGGGTCAGGTAAACCCCGGCGGCTTAACTGCTGGACGGGCGAAGTGGAGGAACCGGGCCTTTACACCCGGGATGAGGCCCATACCACCCTAAAGCTGACCCTGTCTCCCGGTGAAGCCGTGCTGATCGAACTGGATACCGCCGGGGCGGATTCGCTCTACGCCCTCAGTACCGGTGTGGATACCGCCAATGCCGCGGTCATACGGCAGGGAGACACCTTGGCTCTCCGGGCGTTTCAGAGCGGTACATACACGGTTAAACTGAGTGACGGCGCCGAAAAAAAAGTAGAAGTGGCAGTGCCCGAAAACATTCCCCTTAAAACCTGGGATCTGGAAGTGGAGGACTGGGATGAGGGGGAAAAGAAAACCATCGTCGAAGACCGGGGCCTGGGGATAGTTACCAAAGAGGTATACTATGAAACCAAAAAGACCCGTATCCCCGTGGGAAGGACGGAACTTAAACCCTGGAGGGAAATTCCGGCGCTGGGACCTGCGGTGTCGGGAGTGGGCTGCTATAAAACAAGCTTTACCCTGCCGGAGAGTTGGAGTGCCGAAAACGGCGCCCTCCTTTGCATAGGATCCACCCAGGGCAATTCCGCCGCGGTCTATGTGAACGGCAAGAAAGCGCCGGCCTTTGACTTTAACCGCCGGAAGCTCGACATCACGGCCCTTCTGATCCCCGGAGAGAACAGCGTCACCGTGGAGGTGTCCAGCACCCTGAATAACCGCCTTTTGGCCCGGAACTACCCTGAGATTGTTGCAAAGATGGGGGAAAGGATGGCCCAGGACTTCAGCGAAGCGGAAGGAGTGGAGGAGATGTCCAATATGATGAAGGTCAAGCCCCCCGACCCCCAGGATTACGGTATGACCGGAGAGGTAAAGATATTGACCTATACCCTCAAGGAGTTGATTTAGGGTAACGATGATTAGCGTCAAGTCAGTCAACGCTGCCCTAACTGGTGCGGCACATCGCTGTACCGGTTCGCGGGGGAGAGTACTATAACTTTCCTATCCAACGAAGATACCTCGGGGCTCCCCGAGGTATCTTCATTTTTGCCCTCTTGCTATGTCCCAAAGCCATGCTTTATTCTAATTTTACCGGATATTTTCGGGACTAAATCCCGGAAGCCCGAAGGAGAGTATATTTGAAACCATTCATCGGCAAGGATTTCCTCCTTCCCGGCGAGTGCGCGGCCAGACTTTACCATGAAGCCGCCGCAGGGGAACCTGTCTTTGACTATCATTGCCACCTCAAGGCGGAAGACATCGCGCTGGACCGGCGTTTTTCCAATCTGGCCGTCCTCTGGCTGGGGGAAAACCGTTATGGCGACCATTACAAGTGGCGGGCCATGCGGGCCAACGGGATCGATGAAGAGCTGGTTTCAGGCAATGCCGATCCCTACGATAAATTCATGGCCTGGGCCGCTACGGTCCCGGCCCTGATGGGCAATCCTCTCTACCACTGGACTCATCTTGAATTACAGCGTTACTTCGATATTTATGAGCCCCTCAATCCGGCAAGCGCCCCTGCAATCTGGAAAGCGGCGAATGAAAAACTGGAAAAGGAAAGCGGGCTTTCCGTCTGCGGAATCCTGAAAAAATTCAGGGTCTATGCCCTGGGCACCACCGATGATCCTGCGGATAGCCTTGAATGGCACCGGAAGCTTCGTAATGAGGGCAAAACAGAAACCATGGTTCTTCCGTCTTTCAGGCCGGATAATGTCATTAACATCGAAAAACCAGGGTTCCCGCAGTATATTACCCGGCTGGGAGAGGCGGCAGGCAGAAACATTGACTCTTTTGAAGATCTTCTGCTTGTCCTGAAGGAGAGAGTTGACTTCTTTGATCGTGAAGGCTGCCGTTCCAGCGATCACGGGCTTGAATATATTCCCTGGCCGGCAGGCCTTACCGTTCCGGGAAAACCGGATGAAGCGGCCTGGGAAGATGAAGCAGGGCGGATCTTTGCCGCCGCCATGGCAGGCAAGGCGCCCGGCGCGGCGGAAGCTGAATTATGGAAGAGTAAAATTCTTGTCTGTCTTGCAGGTCTCTATGCAGAAAAGGGCTGGGCAATGCAGCTTCATCTTTCCGCAATCAGAAATGTCAACTCCAAGGCGGCCGGGCTTCTGGGGCCTGATACAGGCTACGATGCGGTACACGATTACAGTGTTTCTGCGAAGCTTTCGGCTTTTCTGGATTACTGTAACGGCAGGGACGCCCTTCCCAAAACAATTCTCTACAGCCTCAACCTGAAAGACTTCTATCCTCTTGCGAGTATCATGGGCTGCTTTCAGGGGAATGCGTCCTCAAGGGGAAAGGCCCTTCCCGGCAAAATGCAGCTTGGTTCATCCTGGTGGTTTCTGGATCATATCGACGGCATGGAAACGCAGATGCGAATCCTGGCCAATACGGGACTCCTTTCCCGCTTCATCGGAATGCTCACCGATTCAAGGAGTTTTCTTTCTTATCCCCGCCATGAATACTTCCGCCGGATCCTTTGCAGGATTCTTGGCGCCTGGATGGAAGAGGGTGAAATTCCTGCGGATTATGAGACGGTAAAGTCCATGGTACGGGATATTTCTTTTGGCAATGCAAAAAATTATTTTTTAAACTAAAGGAGGCTATTCCAAAATTTGACATTTTGAAACAGCCTCAAAGGATAGAAATATGGATCAGGCGGCGCCGGTTCCCGGAGAGGGAAAAAAAATATTTTTTCTTTACCCTCATAGTGTCATAAAGGACGAAATGCTGGATATTCTCATCATGGCGGGCTTTGAAACATATATCTCCGCCGATTCAGGACGGACTCTGAGGCTGCTGGAAAAATTTCCCGGTTCGATCCTCTTTATAAACATTGATGAGCGTTTCACGGAAAAAGAATGGGAAGCGTACATCCGTTCCATACAGGAAGGGGCCGCCACCAAAAATTCCCTCATCGGCATACTCTCCTACAATCAGGATACAAGGCTGATGCAGAAATATCTGATGGAAATGCAGATCCAGTGCGGTTATATTCAACTCAAGCTGGGCTTACAGGCCAGTACAAAGATCATCCTTGACGCGCTGACGGCAAACGAAGCCAGGGGCCGCCGTAAATACATCCGGGCCTTTTGCGAAGACGATATACACGCGACACTGAATTTCAGGGAGGCCAATCAGGTGTTCCAGGGAAAAATTTTCGACATCAGCTCGGCGGGCATTGCCGCACGCATAGATAAGCTGGGGGAAAAGGCGGCAAACACGGTGCTCAAGGAGGTGCAGTTGAAACTTCACGGGAGCCTTGTCATGACCGATACAATCATCATGGGCAAACGCCAGGGCGATGTCAATGTTTATGTTCTGCTCTTCGATCCCAACCGCCTGACCCGGGAAGGCAAGCTGGCAATCCATCACTATATAAAGCAGTGCCTGCAGAAGTACATTGACAACCTGAAGGTATAAAACGCGGACGAAAAAATGAAGCTTACCCTGTTCCGTTCGTGTCTGTCAGTGTTCGCGGCAAATTTATTCAGTAAAAGTAAAATTCCTGTTCTTCAGTTTTTCCGCCACTTCATCGCCCTTCCGTATGGTTTCAAAACAGAGTTCCTGCTGGATCCCGGAGGCATCCCGGTAAAAAATTACCAGAACCGGAGGACGGGCAAAGAGTAAACGTTTCCACCAGGACTCTTCAAGGCGGACTCCGGCAGTAACAATGCTGTCCTTGGGTATAAACAGTTCCCTTTCCCTGGGCGGTTCTCCGCCGGACACGATTCTTGTCAGGGCTGTCATCCAGCCTTCACCGGGGAGGTGAAGAAAACGGAAGCCCCCGGAGGTGGCAACTATAAGCCCCCAGAGGCCTGCCTGGGGAATCTCCGCAAAGTCCTGCCAGCCCGAAAGGTAACGCCCCAGCGTCCGGCCCAGTACCTTCTCGCCGTATTTGACTTCATAATCGGCCCAGAATTCCTCAGGCCCCCTTGATTTTTTCATATCAGTATTCAATGCTCCTTACGGCTACAACATCTATCCCCATGCCTTTCCAGTTTGTAATGATTCTGTCGCCGGTCTTTACGGGAAGCTTTACCCCTGTCTTGTAAATATCCGAAAGAAGTTCGCCGATCCTGTCCCTGGGGCAGGCAACGGCGCTTTTTACAGGAAGGCGGCGGGGCGCATAGAGGCTCCGCTTTTTTACATCCTCCGGGACAGTATCGATGAGGCAGGTCGCCGTAACAATACGTTTTGGAGAACAAATCTCCTCACGGGCATAAGCGGCGCCCCGGGGGCAGCGGTTGCCGCTGATATTCAGGACAGGAAGTCCGTCTTCGCCCGGAGGGCCTTCCTCAACGGTCAGCGAACATCCGATGGGGCAGCTGATACAGGTTAAATTTTTCATGTCTTAATCCTAATTTGTATCTGTCTATGATGTCTACATGATAGACAGACACTAAATAATGCTGAATTCCAGCACAGATTCCGTACTGTAGCGTATATTCTCAAGGTCTTTGGGCCCGAACCGTACATTGATCATCTCGGAAGGCTGCACATGGTTGTGCTTTATGCTCTTGATGATCTGGTTATCCAGCCTGAGTTCCAGTACCGCATCGTTTTTGACGATGAGGGAACGCAGATATATCTTGTTTTCCCCGTGAGGATTCAGCTTGCCGGGATTCACATAACGGACATTGGCGCCCGGCTTAATGCGGAACTGGGACCCCATGCGGCTGCCCTTGAGCCATTCTGCGGCATGGCGGCCCGCGGCCCGCGCTTCCTCGGCTACCCAGTCCACAAGATCGTGCACATGAAGCACATTGCCGCAGGCAAAGATCCCTTCCACATTGGTCATCAGAGCCGCATCAACCAGGGGGCCTCCGGTGGTACTGCTGAGTTCAACCCCCGCTTCCTTGGAAAGCTCGTTTTCCGGCACAAGTCCTACCGAAAGGAGCACCGTATCACAATCAATGCGGAAACGCTTCTCCGGAACAAGAGCGCCGTTTTCCATAGGGCTTATCTCAACTCCTTCAACACGATCGTTTCCAAAGATGGCGGTAGTCTGGGAGGAAAGATAGAGGGGGATATTAAAATCATGAAGACACTGAACAATGTTCCTGGTAAGGCCCGAAGGATACGGCATTATCTCTACCACTGCCTTCACCCTGCATCCTACCCAGCTCATGCGCCGGGCCATGATAAGACCGATGTCGCCGGAACCTATGATTACAATTTCCCTGCCGGGGATATAGCCTTCGATGTTTACAAGCCGCTGGGCAAGACCTGCGGTATAGACTCCCGCGGGCCGTGAGCCGGGAATACGCACATTGCCCCGGTTACGTTCCCTGCAGCCCATGGCAAGGACAAGCGCCCGGCTTGAAATTCTCAGGACGCCGTAAACGGGAGAAGCGCAGAATATCTCTTTACCGCCGGGATGGGTGTTGACATCCGTGACGGTGGTATTAAGGTATATGGAAATTTTTGACTTCATCACCTTTTCCATAAACCGTTCCGCGAATTCCGGGCCGGTAAGCTCTTCCTTAAATTCGTGGAGGCCGAAGCCGTTGTGGATACACTGCATCAGTATCCCCCCGAGATGATCCTCCCTCTCCACAAGGGCGGTGGAAAAGCCGGCCCCCTCCAGTTCCAGGGCTGCCGCCATGCCTGCCGCCCCTCCGCCGATTACAACTGCATCATACTGTAGATCCTTCATTGGTCTTTTCCTTAGGATAACTCTGCTTCCAGAAGACGGCTTGCCCCGCCGTGTTTGGTAATCTCGTTCCAGGAGAGGCCTGTTTCCCGCATGATAATCTTTATTATCTTGTAGGTACAAAAGCCGCCCTGACAGCGGCCCATCTGGGCACGGGTAAAATACTTTACCCCGTCAAGCGTGTAATGCCCCAGCCTGATCGCCTGCACTATTTCTGCTTCACTCACCTGTTCGCAGCGGCAAACAATGTTTCCCCAGGCAGGATCTCCGGCGATAAGTTCATCCAGTTCAAAGGGCGAAAGTTCCCTGGCGCGGGCCCTGTCGGAAACAAAGGGATCCCAGCCGCTCTTTTCGGTAAGGGAAAGTCCCATCCCCTTGAGAAGATCTTTGACATACTCTCCGATGGCAGGGGAAGCGGTAAGGCCGGGACTCTGAATCCCCGCAACCTGTACAAAATTCGGCGCCTTTTTGGAGGGCTCTATATAGAAATCTTCTTCCAGCGCGGGCCTGAGTCCCGCAAAACTGGTGATAACATCACTGCGGCTCAGGGCAGGGATCATGGCCTTGCCGGATTCCAGAATTTCTTCAAGACGCTCGGCGGTGGTGGAAAAATCAGTTTTACTGTCAACGGCATCCGCGGTGGGCCCGACAAGAACAGTACCTTCCACCGTGGGAATCACCAGCATACCCTTGGAAACCGATGTGGGCACAGGGAACACTACCCTGCCGGGTCTGGCCTTGCTGAGTTTATCCATGAGAAAGTATTCACCCTTGCGGCCCCTGATGCTGAATTCTTCACCGCCGAAAATCCGGGAAACCTCATCGGCAAAGAGGCCGGCCGCATTGACTGCATAACGGGCCCTGATTGTTCTGCCGTCTTCGGCATGGATGATCCAGCGGGAAGCGCCCTGAACGGCATCTTCTTTTTTGAATTCGGCGGAATTTACCCTGAAAACGGTAAAGAGATGAACTCCGTTCTTTATGGCCGATTCCACAAGCGCAAAGACAAAACGGTAGGGCTCCATCATTCCGCCGCCGGGCGCATAGAGGCCGCCTGCCACATCGGAAGAAAGTCTGGGTTCCAGTTCCAGCATCCGTTCCCTGGAACAGAGTTCTATGCCGATAACTCCGTTCTCCACACCCTGCCTGTAGAGATGCTCCACAGACTTCATCTCGTCTTCGTGAAGGGCCGCAACGATGATACCGCAGCGCTTGAAGGGAAAATCCAGTTCCCGGCGGAGCTGATCGAACATCAGATTACCCTGGATTTCGAGCCGTGCCTTGAGATACTTTTTGTTGTGATGAAAACCGCCGTGGACTATCCCCGAGTTGGCCTTGGAAGTACCGAAGGACACATCCGCGGATTTTTCCAGTATGGCAACTTTGATGTTATACGCCGAGAGCCGCCTGGCAATGTTTGCCCCGGAAACACCGCAGCCGATGACTGCCACATCGTATTCTTCGGCAGGGGAAGACGGATTATAGTTTTGAATCTGCAGGCTAAGCATAAAACCTCTCTCATTCAACTATATATATTCAGGACGAAAAAATCTATAATGGGGATATGGCTGGTTTTGATGTCTCTCTGCCCTGGGCGATCCTTGCCCCCGCCGGAATAAAGGCGGCCGAAAGCGCGGCCGCGGATATTTCCCGTTATATTGATCTCCTCCGTCTTAAGGCCGGGAAGGGCCTGCCGCCGCCGAAAGTGATTGACGCCAACGGGCCTGCCCCGGATGATTCGGTTCCCATCATCCTCCTTGCCTCCAGGGGAGACAGCCTTGACCGGAACGGTTTTACCTGGCGCGCCGGGAGGGAACGGATAGAGATCTACGGTGATTCGGACAGGGGACTGTGCCGGGGGGTCTATGACTTTCTCGGGGCGCTGGGCATACGCTGGCCTTCCCCGGAAAGCGAAGAGATCCCTTCCCCTCCTTTACGGGAGGGTCTTACAGGCAGCGAATATCCCCTTGCCTCCGACAGGGCATACACGGCCTCTTCCGTTGATTTTTGGAAACGTAAACGATTTCTCCTCAGGAAGGGTGAAACCCTGAAAAAACAGGAACTCCTTATCCGCTGGGCGGCCCGCACGGGTCAGGACGCGCTGGTAGTTTCACTGCTGGAGAAAAGAATTCCGCCTGCGGCTGAACATTATGCCTTTGTTGTTGAACGGGGAGGCCATGAAATTTCCCTTCTTGTACCCCGCCGGCTTTTCCTTTTCAAACGGAGGCTTTTCGCCATGGCAGGAGGAAAACGGGTAAAGCGGCACCACTTCTGTCCTACAGAGCCGGATACCGGAGAGGTAATTGCCGGGGAAGGAAAAATTCTTTTCTCCGCCGCGTTGGACGCGTGCAAAACCCGGAGCCCCGGAGAAAACACGGCGCCCTACAGTCTCATTGTCAACCTCTGGCCCGACAGAGACGCTGCGGATCAATGGTGTTCCTGCCCGGCGTGCCGGGCCTTCAGCACGCAGGAACAGTACTCCATGGCGGTCAACATAGCGGCGGATACGCTTTCACAGCTCGATCCGGCGGCGAAGATCGGATGCCTCATCCCTCCCGTGCCGGAGGACGAAGCCCTGCCCAAAAAGGAAATCCCGCTGCGCAGCAATGTTGTGATCCTGCAGAATATGGGTAATTAGTGTCTGTCCATAAAGCCGGTTACTTTGTTCGGTGTGTTTTTAGTCCGGGCAGGGCACTACAAGGCCCTCCCGGGCCATCATAACTTCCATGCTTGTCTTGCCGGCAATCTTTCCGCGGTATTCCTGTTCCAGACTTTCCAGTGTATTGTCTTCCCGGTTCGGATCGTGGTGAAACAGTACAAGTTTTTTAACTTTTGACTTGTGTGCGGTATTTATCGCATGTTCATAGGAAGTGTGGCCCCAGCCGATCTTTCCGTTCCGGTATTCTTTTTCGCTGTACTGAGCATCGTGAATGAGTACATCCGCCTTGTAGAAAAAACGGAGAAGTTTTTCATTTTCTTCTTTGGCCGCCTGCTCTCCCTCAATGGCGGCTCCCTCATCATAATCCGGATCCGCCGGATCGGTGGGAAAGAGGTTCCGGTACGGCTCGTTATCGTAAACGGTAACAATGGAGGAACCCTGATATTCAAAACGGTAACCGAGACAGGAGATAGGATGATTAAGATACTTGGTGATGACCTTGAGGCCGTCCCCCAGATCCATGCTGGTTTCCTGCAGGCGATCATACTGAATACTGGCGGAAAGTTCATTCAGCCGTATGGGCCAGTAACGGTAGGAAAGCTGCGCACCCAGAATCGACTCCAGAGTATCATCCTCGTAGGAAACGGGCCCCCTGATCCGCAGTTTTGTCGTGGGAATAAACAGCGGCGTAAACATGGGAAAGCCCATGATATGATCCCAATGGGTATGGGAAATAAAGATATCCGTATCAATGGGGCCTTCCCTGAAATCATTTTTCATGAGGAAGTCGCCCAGAGGTTTTATACCCGTCCCCAGATCCACAATAACAAGCCGTTTATCCGCCCGGATCTCCAGGCAGGAAGTGTTCCCGCCGAATTTAACGGTAGCAGGCCCCGGACAGGGAATCGAACCCCGTACTCCCCAGAATTTTACCGACAGCATTATAACCTCAGGAAAACCTGTGCTTTTTCAATTTCTTCAAGCACGGTTTTTTCGATACCGTCAAATACATCACGGCCCACTCCCAGCGTTCCCCAGACGGCAGGATCGGTTTTTTCGGGGAAGCGGTCGCCGGAAAAACCTATTTCCTGCAGTGAAGCGAAACGGTTGGCGGCAATGATGCTGCAGAGAATATCCCTGTGGGAACCTGTATACTCTGAATAGTTATGATGAAACATGATTGCCTCTCCCACCGCTCCTTCCAGCCGCCATGCCTTGACAATGAGGGCCCCGGCGCCGCAGTGGTCAATGCCCAAATTCCGCTCTTCCGCCCTGCTGAGGGGGATACGTTCCCTGTCCGCTGCGCCTACGGTCAAAAGGTAGTCCCGGGCCAGAAGCGCATTCAGGGGAATTTTCCCGATATCGTGCAGTAATCCTGCGGTAAAATATTCTTCAATTTGTCTGCTGTCAACATTCCGGTATTTCGCCAGATATTTTGAGGTTACTCCCACGCAGAGGGAATGCCGCCAGAATGCTTCCATGTTGATCCCCTGGGCTGTTTTCCGGGAAGACAGGTTACTCATAACCGCGGTTGAGAGAGCCAAATTCTTTACCGTGTTGATACCCAGCATGATAATGGCCCGTACCAGACTTGTTACCTGCTGACCCATGCTGTAGTAGGCGCTGTTGATAAGCTTGAGTACACGGGCTACCAGAACCGGATCAAGGGAGATTACGCGGTTCAGGTCTGCGGGACTTGTCTGCGGATTGTTGCAGATCTCAAGTACCTTGGAAACCGTAGTGGGAAGGCTCGGCATATTTTTAATATAGTCACCCAGTTTTTCCTCAAAATCATCCATGGGTCTTTTTCCCCAACGCGCTTATCACCGTTTCCAGTTTCCGGGAGACGGCTTTCCCCAGATCTTCATCCGGCAGAGCGCCCGCAAGTTTTTTAAGATACCCCAATGTCCCGGAAAGACTTGCCTTCCCGGGAGCGCCTTCCGTGGAAATAGTATGCCTGTCTTCTATGTCCTTCCGCAGGCCCTTATGTCCCTCCATGGTATCAATAAGATACTCCATGGAAACACGGACATCACTTTGCATAAAAGTTTTCCGTTCTTTTTCGGGCAGGGATTTTGAAAGGTCCTTGAGGTAGTTCATAAGACCCAGCATATCAGAAACGGCTACCGATTTGATAGCCTCAACAGAAGCGGGGATCGTCCCGGGCGGAAGGTCAGTCCCGGGAACAGCGGATTCGGATGCCGGAATTTCACTTGGAGTAATTTCTTCTTCTGTAGATTCCTCTGCGGGGCTCTCTTCTTCAAAAGACTCTTCTTCGGGAATTTCCGCCTGAATATTCTCTTCCGGGAATTCCTCTTCGGGACTTTCTTCACCGGCGCCGCCGTCAAACATATCATTTGGTATCTCATCAGGCGGTATCTCATCAGGGCTTAAATCTTCATCCCCTTCCAGCATCATCTCTTCGGTATCATCAGGAGTTTCAGCCATCTCTTCGGGATTCTCGTCTTCAAAGAGAGGCTCCTCATCTTCGGCCTCGCCTTCCATCATCCCGCCGAAGGCATCTTCATCTGCGGTTTCTTCACCCGTCTCGTCCGGAGCTTCTTCTTCAACAGCAGGCTCCTCCTGGGGCGGGCTCTCTTCTTCCGGGACATAGTCCTCTACAGGCGGGTTCTCTTCTTCAGCAACAGACTCCTCCAGAGGCGGACTTTCGGCGACAGGCTCTTCCTCTTCATCCATGAAAACATCATCTTCTTCACCCTGATCGTCAATGGGCAGAGCCTCAGGGTTTTCATCAAAATCCACCGGCTCTCCGGGAAAGGACTCCTCTTCTTCTACCGGTGTATCGTCCGCCGGACCGGGAAGAGGCGCCGGCTTTGAAGGCGGGAAATGCTGGGGGCCCTGGGGAACCATGGATGGAGACTGCGGGGTCTGAGGAACCTGCGGAGTCTGCGGCATAGACGGCTGTTGTGCCGGCGGATTTTCGGGAGAGGGAGCGGCAGACTCACCGCTCTCAGGCTGGGAGGACGGAGGAGTTTCTCCGGCGGGGGGAGTCTCTCCGGAGGGAGGACTGTGAGGCCAGGGCCCCCCGGGAGGTATCGGCGGAAGCGGAGCGTGAGGTTCGGCCATATTATCCAGAGAGAGATCTATCGCTTCATCTTCGTTGATGGGTTCCGGTTCTTCATCCGCAGTAAGCTCATCATCATCCACCATCTCATCATCGCCGAATTCTTCTTCTTCCACAAACAGCGCTTCTGTTTCCTCATCCATTCCGGTAACAGCCAGACCCGAGGAGCCCAGCATGAGGGAAAGATTCTCTTCTGATTTTTCGTTCTCTTCCTGTCCGGAATCCATCATCATCCTGATGTTCCTGTCCCACATTTCCCGGACCGAATTGGAATAGGCGCTTACCGTATCTTCATAAAACTCCAGAGACTTATTGAGATCGGAAAGATCCTCCACCGTTGCACGCTTGCCCTGCAGGTTCACCAATTTGTCCGCGACACGAAGGGCCTTTTCCAGTTCTCCCGCGCTTTGATGCAGTTCTCCTACGGCGGCGAGAGCCTCCGCATCATTGGGATCCGTCCTGGCCAGTTCTTCAAAAACCTGAATGGCATGAGTCCGGTTTCCCATTTCGGTATAGAGTTTTCCCAGGAGAAGTTTGGCTTCCCGGTCATTGGGACGGTGGGCAAGATAGGCAAGGATCCGTTCCTCTGCATCCCTGTATTCTTTTCTTTTAAAGTGGATGTCCGCCAGATCAAGATGAAACGAAAGATTCCCCGGATCTATCGAAAGGATCTTTTCAAAGATCTTCCGGGCTTCATTATCGTTACCCATGACACGCTGGGCCGTCCCTTCAATCCGCAGTGCATTGATATTTTCCGGTTCCCAATCCAGGGCGCCCCTGGCCAATTCCAAAGCTTCAGGATAGCGTTCCATCTTCATGTAAAGCTGGGCCAGCTTTATCCTTACTTCCGCGCTGTCCGGACTGAGCTTGACCAGCTTTTCCAGTTCTACTACCGCATCCGACAGATTTCCCGCATCCTCAAGAGAGTGTTCCAGATTGACGATAGCTTTGGTGTAGCGGGGATCCGATTCAATGGCCCTGCGGTAATTTTTGATGGCTTCTTCGGTTCTCCCCTGATCCGCCTGTACTACTCCCAGATTGTTCCATGCTTCCGCATTGCGCGGATCGGTATCGAGAATACGGTTGAAGGTATCCGAGGCTTTCTTGTGATGACCCTGTTTAAAAAGTACAATGCCAAGATTGTTCATCGGCTCAAGCCAGCCGGGTCTGCTGCGCAGACTTGCCCTGTATTCGTTGGCGGCATCCTCGAGCCGGCCCATGGCTTCCAGCGTTATGCCGAAGTTAAAATGCAGCATGGGGTTGTTGCGATCCAGAGCCAAACCCTTGCGGAAAATATTGAAGGCCTTGTCATATTCCTTGAGCTGATCATAGATCGTACCCAAATTGTTATAGGCCGGCACATAATCCGGATTAAGCTCTACAACTCTGGAATAGGCCGTGGAGGCGGCCTTGAGATTTCCCAGTTGTTTGTGAATGTTCCCGATATTGTAGTAGAATTCCGCCCGGCTGGGATCGATGTCGATGGCGTCGATCAGGGCGTCCAGAGCGTCCTGAAGTTTCCCCTGGCGGCGATAAATGACAGCAATGTTGTTGAGAGCTTCCAGATCCCGGGGATCCTTTGCCAGGAGATTGGTAAATTCGTCCGATGCTTCCGAAAAATTCCCCATCTTGACATAAGTGGCCCCCAGGAGAAGCCGGGCTTCCCGGCTCTCCGGTACTTTGACCAGATACTGTTTGAGGAGTTTTTCCGCGGCTTCATGATCCCCTACCTGGACTGAACCTCTGGCACGTTCAAGAATATCCTGCACATCAAGGGGACTCATGCAAACACTTCCTTTTTATTTTCCTGCCAGAGATTCTGCGGCAGTCTGATACCGGGCCGACAGTCCTTCCAGGGGCCGGACACTCAATTCCCGTGAAAATTCTCCGGCATGGAAAAAGGCAGGAGGATCATCTTCCTCCATGGCCTCCCAAAGTCCGGCCGCGTCATAGGCGGCAACGGTAAAGTAATAGAGCCTTCCGTTTTGAAGCCCGTCGATCCGTATGCTTGTCCGGTTTCCCGCGTCAACAGGAGAAACAGGCCCGTCCTTCTTCGCACTATCTCTGTCGCCGAAATATTCACCCTTTGAAGTTCCGAAGTAAACCAGATAACCGGCAGTATCCCTGTCTACACTGGGCTTCCAGTTAAGTTCCACCGCCCCGTCCAGGGCTCTGCAGGCAATCCGCTCAGGCGGCCGGGGAGGCTCATCGGGAAACCATGCCAAAAGAATTTTTTCCAGATAAGGGCTGCCTTCCCGGTCTCCCGAAGGATAGAGATCCGCCGCCACCTGGACATAGCGGCCGCGGAGACCGGGCAGGGCCCTTCCCGGTATAAAAGGCGTCCAGGGATCGGATCTGAGGGCAAAGGGATCTTCCCCGGCCCTGGCAAAGAAACGTACCGCGGAATCATCGGAGAGGCTCACCTGAGTAAATGCCCCGATGCCGCCGTAGTGATTCTGCAGTTTCTTTCCCGCAGAGACGGTATATCCCCCGAGGGCGATTATATTGAAGACACTGCTGTTCTTCTGTCCCAGATCCAGCACCCTGCTTTCAATGCGCCCCCCTTCCGCACGGTACTTGCCTGCTTCAACCTGTTCCGGCGCCTTCCCGCGGATGACAAATTCATCAATAAGACCCGAAAAGTGCTTTCCCAGCGTGAAAAAACCACCCTGCCCTGCCCGTGGGGCATAGACTTCTCCGCCCTCATGACTGTTTCCGGTAGTATAAACCATGGCTTCCGTCTCACCGTTGACGAGGTATTCCAAAAGCCCGGTGTTTCCGTTGTAACGGATCAGGTGATGGCTCCACTGTCCCGGAATCACCGCGGAAAGGCCGCTCAAGCGGAATTGGCCGGTGTTTTCCCCGTTCCCCGGAGGCAGGAAGAAACCCTGAAAATCCCACTGAAGGCGGTTTCTGGCCGCAGAGCATTGAATCCGCTGCCCCTGGGCGATCCAGCCAAGAATCTGTTCGCCGTTCTCCAGATTTTGCGGGTAGAGCCAGAATTCCAGGCTGAAACTGCCTATAATGTTTCCCGGAGCAAAGAGGGCGTCCGCGCCCGAAGCTTCAATGTTCAGGGCCTCAGACTTCCCGCTGAACAGGGCCGCCCCGGCCCCCTGCCGTGCCAGACGGGAGCCTGCCGCGGCGCTCATCCCCGGCTGAATCCGGTATGAGGCGCCGGAAGAGGCAAAAAGCTCCGGTTTTTTTTCATCAAAAGAGAGGTAAAGATCCGTATCAAGGGCGGCTCTCCCCCTGGCGGAACTCAGGGTAAGGACAGGGTAAGGCCTGAGACCTTCGCTTTCAATAATATCATGACGGGTTTCGATCCCCTGCCAGGTGGCGCTTCCCCCGAGAACAAGGTACTTTTCGCCCACCGCAAACAGACTGCGGGGGCAAAGAAAGAGAAGCAAAACCGGAATTATACTGCTCAAGAGCCTTTCCCGCGGCACGCCTGTAAATTTATTCATTTTTCCTCATATAGTTATCGGCACTTATCCACAGAAGCTTTCCCAAACTTCAGTTTTTGAAAGACAAATTGAGGCAGGTTTGGTTTTCACCATTAAGGCCGCGGGGAAGATTTTTGAGGAATTCGCAGGGCTGCCGGGTTAAGACCTATCCATAAAACCACCTTGAACATGTGGAAAAGTTCCAAGGGCGGCAGAGTGGTCTGGGTGGTCAGGACGCTGATAATAATGCCTGAATCCTGGGCAAAACAGACAGCCTCAACTGCCGGCGGGCCCTCCATGACAACGGAACTTCGGTGTTCCAGAAGTTCCTCCACGCAGGCGATCCCGCCTTTTATGATGGCATGGAGGAACGGAGCCGGAAGCCGGACCGGGAAAAGCTTGAGGCCCCGGCGGAGGGCTCATTGTCTCCGATTACGGCGATTCCCAGGCCATCGGCGTCAGCGACCAGGCCAAACGGGCCATGTTTGAGGCCTACATGAAACAGGACTTTTTTAAGAATTTATCTTCGTTTTTTCTTGACAAGGATTTATCTTCAACCTGAAATCTACAAGAAATTATAACTACACTTGTAACTCCTTATCCTGTAAGGAATTACGTGATTGTTACGTAGTTATACGATTTTATACCTACGAAGCCCTTGAAAATCTGTAATT
>JAIRNJ010000147.1 GCA_031258115.1 Treponema sp.
CCGTATTCCAGTTCGGGGTGGTTATTATGCTGGGTGGCCATGTGGACTCCCCAGATTGATTTGTTGAACGCCCTGGCTGCGCCCCGGGCATTGGGCAGGATCAGCATATGATGGCCTACAAACGTTTCATGCCTGATAATGTCAAAGCCCGCCATGTAGGCATAACGGCTTCCCCCGCTGGCGTCCCCGACGGCTACGGAAACCCCCTCTATGCGGAATGTTTCCGCCACCTGACGTAGTTTTTCTACCGCGGCCGCCGCGGCTTCCTTCATCGTGTATCCACAGTCCAGGACGGGGTCTCTGCCGTAGAAGATTCCCGTATGTTCATGGGTACCCACGCAGAGGCATTTTTCTGCCGCCGCCTTGGCAACCACCGTCTGCTCATCCATGATAATCGCATCAACCGCGATATTGTTTTCCCTGCAGAAGGCGGCGGCTTCCCAGAGTTTGGCAGAATTGCCGGAATCGTTGTGATAATCCCGGTATACCGCCAAATCGGCAATCCGCTCATCCCTGAATCGCTTCAGTAGATCTAAATAATCATCAGGATTACCCATCCGGAGTTCAGCCCCGGTCAGACAATGCTGCTCTTCACCAGGCACATCGTAAACAAAGGGTATGTCGGCCGTTACCCGGTTGTTTGTCCACTGGTCGGTAAAGGTAACGCTTATCGTGACACCTCCTTTCCTGGGCTTAAAATAAAAACTATGCTCGCCGCGGCTTAGACATCGCAACGCCGCCTCGTTGACTCCAAGGCGGTTAAGGCCTGCAATGTCCTGCTTAAGCGGATGGTTGCTGGCCGCGCCGCCGGGAAGGGCCGGTTCCAGAAGTTCCGGATCGTACTCTATATGAATCAGGGCGGCGCTACTGTTTACCTTTATGGTAAGCGCAAAGGCCTCCCCCGTCAAAACCCACCGGGGACAGCCTGTTATTTCCAGCGGCGGTATAGGTTCCCGCCGTATGCCCAGGAGGGGAATAAGTACCGTAAGACTGGTATCCTGATTAACAAGCAGAACTTCATGCAGCTTTTCCGGTGCTTCCGGAGTAAAGAAAACCTCTTCCATAAATTGGGAAGCCACATCGTGGAAGGTTGTGAACCGGTGATTGATCCAAACAGGGGTCCCGTTTAAGAACATCAGGAATCTGGGAACACCCCGGGTCTGCATCTCTTTTTCGGGATCGCCATTGATAAGAAAACGCAGTCTGAACCGGCAACGACTTGCCCCCGAAATGACAGGAAGATCGTCAGGGATAAGCCTAAGCTGTTCTCCGGGGCCCATGGCCTGTCCCTCTACCCCAAACCAGCTTCGGGTTTTCCCCCCTGAAAAATCGTTATAATGAAATATCCTTTCCTGCAGGGGAAATTGTTCCAGATACCAAGGCTCACCGCCTTCCGCATGGATAAGGGCTAGGGAGTAGCGTTCCCCCACCAGCTTAGAAAGATGCTTTTTCTCCTTGAGTTCTCCCAAGGTAAACCGGAGGGTTCCCATTTTGGTTTCCAGGCCCAGGATGGTATCTTCAGTTCCGGAACCGCATATACGCATACCCTCAAACCAGTTATGTATATGAGATGTAAATGAAGTGTCCCCTACGGGCAGGTACCGGCGGCTAAGGATAAAAGGACCCCAATCATCATAGGGGAATTCGATACGCCGTATCGAGGTTATCTCCCCCTTTTCCACATATATCCCGCCACTGAAATCGTATTGGGGCATATAGGACTTCCCAAAATAACCGGTCCATTCCCCCCAACTAAAATCACAGGAAAAATACATATTATTATCCTTGTTCTTTAAGATAAACCTCATGGTGGAATAAAGCTAGTGGGTGGTTGTCGATAATAAGTGATAATTTCACCATAACACCTTTCAGTTTGACCGCCCCAGGCCGCCGATCAAGAAACATATCGTGTTCCTGTTCAACACATATTACGACAAACCTGGCCGAAAACCTGGCCGAAAGGCTTGACAGGTAGATGGTAGTCAATTATATTTTTTTATATACGTTAAAGAGGGTATTCAACAGGGTTTAACCTGTAAAAATTTTTTTGGGGGAGGAACAGATGGTAAAACGATTTGTATTAGTGGTAAGCATTATGTTTGTTTTTTGCGTTTCACTGGTTTTTTCAGGGGGCGGTAGCCAGGCAAAAAGTTCAGGAACTGCGGCTCAGGCTTCCCAGGTGTTGAATATTGCCTGTTTTGAAGGCGGCTATGGCCGGACTTACTGGGAAGATATGGTGGCTCAATTTGAAGCTACTCATCCCGGCGTAAAAGTAAATATGGTAATCGATCCCGAAATCGGGCAGATCCTTTCTCCCCAGACAGCCGCCGGGGAATGGCCCGATTTTATATATATGGCTGTTGGGGAACATTCAGGGTTTGTAGCGTCTATGATCAAAAACCGGGAATTCCTGGACATTACCGATGTGTTTGAGAGTGAGGTTCTTGACCGCCCCGGTACCAAGCTGAAGGACATTATTCTCGCCGGTACCCTGACAAGCAGTTATTGTTCTCCCTATGAAGACGGTAAGATATATTTGGCGCCCTTTAATACCGGGCCCTATGGGTTGGTGTACAATAAAACCCTTTTTGAACAGAAGGGCTGGAGACTTCCTCGAACATGGGATGAATTTTTTGCCCTTAACGAGGAATTGAAAAAACCCGAAAATTTTGTTGAGATTGACGGGAAAAAAGTACAGCGTTCCCTCTTTACCTATCAGGGTATCTATTCTTCTTATCTTGAAATGCTGTTATGGCCCGCCGTTGCAGGCGCCGGCGGATTGGATGTCATCGCCGATATTCTTACCTATAAACCCGGTTCCTTTGATATTCCTGCGGTCCGGGCGGTGCTGGAGAATTTTGTGAAGATCGGTGCCCAAGGTTACCTGATGGAAGGGACCGTTGCCTTGAACCATACCCAGTCCCAGGCCGATATGATGATGGGTAAAGCCCTGTTCATCCCCAACGGAAACTGGATGGAAGGCGAAATGGCCGATTCTCCCCGTGAGCCGGGCTTTACCTTTGGCATGGTGGCGGCACCCACTATTAGGGCAGGTCAGGATCACTATGTGCTTTCGAGCCTTGAAGAATTCTTCATTCCCAAGCAGGCTAAGAATCCTGCCCTGGCTAAAGAATTCCTCAAATTTCTTTATACCAAGCCTTCCATTGAATCTTTTGCAAAAAACGCCAACGGTGTTTTTGCGGTAAAAGACGCTCAAGAAACTGGGAAACAATATCTTAGCTCCGGTACTTATGGAATGTTTTCTATTTATAATAACGGCATCTTCATGCTGATGGATTTTGAAGCCTTGCCCGCTAATACTAAAGTGGACATCAAGCATGTCATATTTGAAGACAACATGAATCTCTTAATCACCGGCAGGATAACTGTCAACGAGTATATCAAGCGAATCGAAGCCGGCTTTGCTGAAATCACCTCCGATAAAGCCAGAGCTAACTAGGTAAAGCAAGTTTTTTGATTCAAAGCCGGGTGAATATCCCCGCCCTTCAAGGGCGGGGAGTGTTAGTTTGTCCCTGTTGAATAGGAATGTTCTATGGCCCTAAAAAAAATATCCGGAAATAGGCTGCCGGTTGGGTTTATTATCCTATGCGTAGTCCCTACGCTTGTCCTGGCAGTTACGTTTATGATCTTACCCGCATTAAATGCGCTACGTATGTCTTTTACCAATGCCGCCACCATGCGGGCTACGGATGCTACCCGTTTTATCGGGTTGGAAAATTACATTTACCTTTTTACCAAAGATAAAAATTTTTTTAAAGCCCTGTGGAATACCTTTAGACTGATGCTGGTGGTTCCCGTGTCTACGATTTTTATTGGCCTGTTTTTTGCATTTTTGCTTACCCAGTCAAAGTTGAAGGAACGGGGCGTCTATAGGGTATTGTTTTTTTTACCCAGTGTTATTTCATTAACCGTTGTGGGTGTTGTGTGGGCTTGTATTTTTGATCCCCGTTCTTCGGGGGTGGCAAATAAATTTATCAGCCTCTGGGGAGCGGGTCCCGTTCCTTGGCTTGGAGAAGAAAATTATGCACTGTGGTGCATCGCCCTGGTGCTGGTTTGGCAGGCTGCGGGTTATTACATGGTCATGCACATAGCGGCGCTGGACGGTATTTCGGCGAATATATACGAGGCTGCGTCTATTGACGGGGCAAACCAGGCGGATAAATTTTTCCGCATCACCATTCCCCTGTTAAAGGACATTATCGGCATTACCCTGATACTCTCATTATCCGGGACTATAAACATAAGCTATATTCTTTCCAGCGTTATGAACAGCGGAGGTCCGGGTAATTCAACGTTGGTACTTTTGCAGTATATGTACAATACCGCCTTTGGCGCTAGCGCTAATTTTGGCTATGCCATGTCTATAACCGTATTCTCCCTAGCCGTAGCCTTTCTTCTTTCCAGTTTGTCCCGCAGAGTGTCTTACAGCAACGAAAATATGTAAAGAGGCGGCGAGAGGCGGCGATATGAAAAAAAAGATAACAAAAGTTGTTTCGCAATGGATTCTGCGTATCCTGTTAATTATGTTTTCATTTTTCATATTGTACCCGGTTTTCTGGAATATAATATCTTCCTTTAAAACAAATACAGAATTTTTAACTAATCAGCTGGCTTGGCCCAAGGGCCTTGCCTGGGACAATTATGTGCGGGCCTTTCAGAAAGCGAATGTGGGGGATTATTTTTTTAATTCTCTTTTCATCGTAGTGGCATCTACCTTTTTTCTTTTAATTTTTGTTATACCCACGTCCTATGTCCTGGCCAGGTTCCGGTTTTTCGGCTCCCGGGTCATTGAATCGCTGTTTATGACTTGTGTGTTCATTCAAGCCGCATACATTATGGTACCCCTGTATGTACAGATGAACCGGCTGCACATGACCGATAGTCTCTGGAGCCTTAGCCTGGTATATGCGATATTGAATTTTCCCTTTTCGATTTTTCTCCTTTCCGGTTATATGCGTTCCATCCCTAAAAGTTACGGCGAAGCGGCCTATATTGACGGTTGCAGTAATTGGGGAATACTGCTCAAGATTATCATACCCCTCGTAAAATCGGGCATAGCCACCGTGACCATGTTATCCGCCATGGGGTTCTGGAACGAGTATCCCCTGGCGTTGGTATTGATCCGCACCTCCGCCAAAAAAACCCTGCCGGTGGGACTTGCCCATCTCTACCAGGTTCAGAGACGGGCAACCGATTTCGGCGCCCTGTTTGCGGCCTTGGTGATAGTCCTTATCCCAACTATCATTATTTATCTTGTAGGCCAGAAGTCTCTGTTAAAGGGAATCGGAGCCGGCGGTATTAAAGAATAGAAATCCCTCGTTTTTTCATGAGAATCCGGTACGAATTTGTCCTCCGAAAACGAAAATGCTGCGGCTGGGCAGGATAAACGCATAGAAACGTAATTATCCGCGAAACGAGAGAGAAGAAGAATAAAAAACCACCATGTCGAAGAAGTCGAAAAAGTTCACAACGGGAAGTATGAAATTCGCTTCTGTTCCTTCTTGTTTCTTATACGTATTCGACTTATTCGACTTTGAGGTTAAAAAATCTTCATTGATTTCATAGTTTTACCGAATTTCTTGTTAAGAAAATTCCTATGCGTTTATCCTGGGCTGGGCTGGCCCGGCTCGACTATTTTTTGATAAAATGATATAATGAGAAAATAGAAATATAAAATAGAAGGAATTCACCGTGGCTGATACCGGAAAAGTAATCCCCATTGCAATAG
>JAIRNJ010000292.1 GCA_031258115.1 Treponema sp.
GCGGCCTATCTTGACGGATGTACAAAACTGCTCCGTCTTAATGAAGGATCTTCCAATGAAATATAAAACTCTTGTCCTGACAGGCAAATATGCGGCTCTCTCTATAATAAGTTTTATTACTTTAACTCCTCTTGTTTGGACTTTGCTTTCAACGTTACGGTATGGTGTAGTACAAAACCGTTCATTTTTCCCTTCCCTGAGCGAGCTGACCCTGAAAAATTATATTGAGATCTTCCAGGACGGCATGGTTTTTATTTATATCAGAAACAGTCTCATGTACGGCGGACTTTCGGCAGCGCTCTGTGTATTCATAGGCCTCATGGCTGGATTCAGCCTGTCACGGTACAAGCTTCCCGGAAAGAAAATAATTCTGACCGGCTTCATCCTGATAATGATGATCCCTGTTCTTGTGCTCCTGGTGCCGCTTTACTTTATGTTCGCTAAACTCAATTTTCTGAACCGGGCTGCCCTTATTATTATATATGCCGCCGGAAACACGCCGTTCTGTGTCTGGCTAAACAAGACATATATAGACTCTATTCCCCGGGAACTTGACGAAGCGGCCTATCTTGACGGATGTACAAAACTGCAAACTTTAAAACACATCATTTTCCCTCTTTCCCTTCCCGCGAGTTTTTCTACATTGATTATCATTTTTGTCAATGGCTGGAACGAGCTTATCTTCGCGTTAATTTTTCTGGATAGAGTCCAGTTCCGTCCTATCACATCAGGAATATTGGGTTCCCTGGGACGTTACGTGAATGAGGTGTACAAGATGAACAGTTTCGCCATTATAGCCTGTGTACCCATCCTTATTCTGTTCTTCGTCTTCCAGCGATACATCATGGGCGGCTTGACCGCAGGGGCTGTGAAGGAATAGATTTCTACAGAAAAAGATCATGGACGGTATCGAAGCGGGGGCCGTTAAGGGTTGATTGGAGGGGGCTTCAGGATTTCTATGTTTCCTGCACAGGCACCTTCTTTTTTGGAGAAGCGTTCTCCATAAACCTGAACTGTGAATTGTAGAGTTCCCTGTAGAGCCCTCCTCCGGCAAGGAGGGATTCATGGGTTCCTTCCTCCCGGATACCGGTGTCGTCGATCACCACGATACGGTTCGCGCTGCGGATCGTGGAGAGCCGGTGGGCAATTATCAAAGTAGTGCGGCCTTTTGACAGTTCTTCCAGCGCATGCTGAATCTTGAGTTCCGTGGCGCTGTCCAGGGCGCTGGTGGCTTCGTCAAGGATCAGTACGGGCGGATTCTTGAGAAAGATTCTGGCTATGCTCACACGCTGTTTCTGGCCTCCCGAAAGTTTTAGTCCCCTCTCCCCTACCACCGTGTCGTAGCCTTCGGGAAATTTGATGATGTCCTCGTGAATCTCCGCCCGTCTTGCGGCTTCCACGATCTCCTCCTGTGAAGCGTCGATTCTCCCGTATGCAATGTTCTCCCGTATGCTTCCGGCAAAGAGAAACACATCCTGCTGTACAATTCCAATGTTCCGCCTGAGACTGTCCAGGGTCAGGGAACGGATATCCTTGCCGTCGATAAGGATTGAGCCCTGCCGGATCTCGTAGAAACGGGGAAGCAGGTGGCAGAGTGTTGTCTTGCCGCCTCCGGAAGGCCCGACCAGGGCGCAGGTTGAACCGGCGGGAATCTTCAGGTTTACATGCTCAAGAACAGTAATATTGTTGTTGTAGGCAAACGTTATGTCGCTGTATTCGATATCGCCTTTTACATTTTTCAGAATCTGTGCGCCGGGAGAATCGATTATGTCAGGTTCTATCCGCATGATCTCCACAAAACGGCCGAAGCCTGCCATGCCGGTGCTAAACTGTTCTACAAAACTCTGGAGCCGTCTTACAGGCTGCAGAAAGGCTGCCACAAAAAGATTGCAGGTGATAAGTTCGGAAAGTGTCATACGCTGCCGCATGATAAGGAAGCCGCCCAGAGCGATAACAAGTACGACGAGGAAGTGAGACATAAACTCTATGCTGGAATTGAAAGTCGCCATGATTCTGTAATAGCTCTTCTTTGCATCCTTGAAGTTTTCGTTTCCACCGTGGAATTTGCTTGTTTCAAAATCTTCATTGGTAAATGCCTTGGCTACCCTTGCGCCGGAGATGCTGGATTCAAGGGAAGCATTTATTTCGGCGGTTCTCTCCTTGACCCGCCGGGAAGCCTTCATCATGTTGCTTCGGGAATACAGGGTAATAAGGGCCATGAGGGGCACGGCTATGAGGAGCATGAGGGCCATCTCCCAGCGGATAAAGAAAACCAGGACAAAGGCTCCGGCGAGGGTAAGGAAGGAAATAAAAACATCTTCAGGGCCGTGGTGGGAAAGTTCGGTCACTTCAAAGAGATCGGTGGTGACGCGGCTCATGATCTGCCCGGTGCGGTTGTTGTCATAAAATGAAAAGGACAGGCATTGAAGGTGGTTAAAAAGATCCCGGCGCATATCCGCTTCGATATAGGCCCCCACGGTATGGCCCCAATAGGTAACAAAATAGGTAAAGCCCATACGGCAGAGGTAGAGGATAACCATGAGGCCGGCCATGACAAAGAAGAAAGCATAAAGCCGTCCGGGAAGCAGTTTGTCGATGGTATATTTGGTCATCATGGGAAAGGCGAGGTCGCTCGCCGCTATCAGGAACGCACAGAGCATGTCCGCCGCAAAGAGTTTCCAGTGGGGACGGTAGTAGGATGCGAAGATACGCAGGAGAGGTTTGTTAAAATCTGAAGAGTGTGGCATAATGTCTATACTATCACAATGAAGGAGTTTATATGAAGACAGCGGTCATCTATTATTCCCTGGACGGGAATTGCCGGCTTGTTGCAGAGATGCTCAGGGAAGAACTGGGAGCGGATCTGTTTTCCATAGAGACGATTGATTCCAAAAAACGCAAGGGGCTGTCCAAATTTGTCTGGGGCGGGAGGATGGTGTTTGCCCACAGGGAGCCTCCGCTAAAGCCTTTGACGGCAGATCTTGCCTCCTACGATCTTCTGATCCTTGGCGCTCCGGTCTGGGCCGGCAGTCCCGCCCCGCCCATGATGAGTTTTCTTGCACAGGGGGCAATCCCGGCAAAAAAGAGGCTTGCCCTCTTCTGCTGCCACATGGGCGGCATGGGCAAGGCCCTGGAAACCTTCAAGAGCCGTCTTGCCGAAACCGGGATAGTAAGTACAAAGGATTTTATAAGTCCGGAAAAACAGAAGGCGGAAAATTTGCGGGCCTCGATAAAGGAATGGGCGCAGGCCCTTAAAGGCCAGGAAACGCTGAGCCACATTTAATCGGCGTTGCCCTGGAGAATCGTTCCGCCGCCTACTACGTAGCTGCCGTCGTACATTACCGCCGCCTGTCCCGGGGTGATTGCCCGCTGTTCCTCGTCAAAGTCGATCCTGATCTCGTCCGGGCCGCATTGTTCCGCCCTGGCCCCCTCTTCCTTTTGCAGATAGCGTGTTTTCACCTTTACATGCATGGGTTTTTCCATGCGTTCAAAGGGGATCAGATTGATGTCCCTGATCCTGCAGGACTTTGAATAGAGGCTTGTTTCGCTCCCCAGCGTTACCGTGTTATTCCGGATCGATTTTGCGGCAACATACACCGGCTCGTTGCAGGCCACCGCAAGGCCGCGGCGCTGCCCAAGGGTGTAGCGGGCAAGGCCCCGGTGCCGGCCGATTACCTTCCCCTGCATGTTGACGATCTCTCCCTCTTCCAGGGGCTTTCCGGTCCAGCTTTCGATAAAGGCGCCGTAGTCACCGGAAGGAACAAAACAGATATCCTGACTGTCGTTTTTTTTTGCGGTGATAAAATTCTTTTCTTCCGCAATGGAACGGACGCGGGCCTTGCTCAGGGCCCCCAGGGGGAAAAGGGTGCGCCGCAGTTCATCCTGGCTGAGCATATAGAGCACATAGCTCTGATCTTTTTGAAGGTCTTCCGCTTTTTTTAGAAGAAAGCGGCCCGAAACAGTATCCCTTTCAATCTGCGCGTAGTGTCCTGTAACGAGTCTGTCAAAGCCCAGTTGGGCCGCCCGCTGAAGCAGGGCTTTCCATTTGATGAAACGGTTGCAGTCAATGCAGGGATTGGGCGTTTCGCCGCGCATATAGGTTTCCACAAAAGGGCGGATCACGTTTGTTTCAAATTCTCCGGTAAAGTTGAGGACATAGTGGGGAATATCCAGCCGCCAGGCTACCTGCCGGGCATCGTTTATGTCTTCCAACGAACAACAGCGGGAACCGCCTGAGTAGAGTTTAAGCGTGATGCCGATACATTCGTAGCCTGCCTCCAGCGCGAGGGAGGCGGCAACAGAACTGTCCACCCCGCCCGACATGGCGATGACAGCTTTACTGTTCACAGGGACGCGACGGAAGCGTTGACTGCCTCCTCACAGCTCCTCATCGCCAGAATGGTTTTTTCGATCAGGGTATCCAGTTCCCAGCCGAGAAGAGCGGCTCCCTGCCTTATCACTTCACGGGAACAACCTGCGGCAAAGGCAGGGGTCTTGAATTTTTTCTTTACCGATTTAAGTTCCAGATCCATGGCGCTCTTTGAAGGCCGGATAATGGCGCAGGCCCAGATAAGGCCGGTCAATTCATCGGAGGCAAAAAGGATCTTTTCCATAAGATGTTCCGGTTTGGCATCCACCGCGGTAAGCCCGTAACCATGGCTCACCACCGCATGGATCAGTTCTTCACAGGCTCCGCCTGAACGGAGCAGTTCCGGCGCCTTGAGACAGTGCTCCTGCGGAAACTCTTCAAAATCGATGTCGTGGAGAAGCCCCACGTTTCCCCAGAACTCTTCTTCGGAGGCAAAGCCCATTTCCCCGGCATACCACTTCATCACCCCCTCTACGGTCAGTGCATGCTGGAGATGAAAAGCGTCCTTGTTGTATTTGCGTAAAAGCTCCCAGGCTTCTTGCCGGGAAAGACCTGCCCTGTTCATGATCCGATAGTAACGCCAATGGGGAATAATGACAACTGTCCTGCCGCAACCCCAAAACTGCGCTCCGGGGCCGCGCCGGGTTTTGAACAAGCTCAATAGTTCTGGGCGCGGATCTGGAAGTAAGCCTTGGGATGCTTGCAAACCGGACAGAGTTCAGGGGCCTTCTTTCCGATAACAATGTGGCCGCAGTTGCTGCACTGCCAGACCTGATCCCCGTCCCGGGAGAACACAAGGCCGCCTTCTATATTGGAAAGAAGCTTCAGGTAGCGTTCCTCATGCTCTTTTTCAATCTTTCCAACTCCTTCCATCTGGGCGGCAATCTGGGCAAAGCCTTCTTCCCTGGCGGTCCTGGCAAAGCCCGCATACATGTCGGTCCACTCATAGTGTTCCCCGGCGGCGGCATCCTTGAGGTTTACCGTGGTTGCCGGAACCTCATCGCCGTGGAGGTGTTTGAACCAGAGTTTGGCGTGTTCCTTTTCATTTCCGGCGGTCTCCCGGAAAATGGCCGCGAGCTGCACATAACCGTCTTTCTCCGCCTTTGAGGCATAGTAGAGATACTTGGTATGAGCCTGAGATTCGCCTGCAAAGGCGGTCTGCAAATTTTTCCAGGTCTGGGAATCTTTTAGTTCCATTGTTTTCTCCTTATAAAAATGTTGAGGCAGCGCCTCCTCTTTAAGTGAATTTTATAACATGATTCGTTTCCCTGCAATAGACCTGTTCAGCCTGTTCCAACATTTGACATTTTGGAACAGCCTCATCTATTATAGACTCATGAAACATCGATTCCGCCTTTCGGCTATATCTTTCTATATTCTTGCCGCCGGTATTATCGCCGCGTGTTCCGGGCAGAAAAACGTGTCCGGGGATTCCGTCGGGCAGGACGGTGAACAATACGATTACTCGGTTCC
>JAIRNJ010000043.1 GCA_031258115.1 Treponema sp.
CGGTAACCTTTACGGGCGCCGGCCCTGCGCTGAATTTTATGGCAGACGCCCTGCGGGCGCATTTTATGGGGCGGCGCGTTGCCCAACTAAAGTTGGGCTGTCTTTCTTCGCATGCGGTAACCTTTACGGGCGCCGGCCCTGCGCTGAATTTTATGGTAGACGCCCTGCGGGCGCATTTTATGGGGCGCTGTAGCCTGCTTCGATTACCGCAGCCTTAAGGCTGTCCAGGCTGACGCTGTCGTCGTGTTTCACCTCGGCGTTTTTCTTTTTGAGGCTCACTTTTGCGGATTTAACTCCGGCTACTCCCTTCAGCGCTTCGGTAACATGCTTGACGCAGTGTTCGCAGCTCATTCCGTCAACATTCAATATAGTTTTCATATAAACCTCTATGAATAATAGTATATAACCGGAAAGAAGGAAATAACATGACCAAACGGTCATGTTATTTCCGCGCAGATCCTTAGTCTTTTCTACCATTGCGGTTAAAATTCCTTCCCTTGATAATCACTTCCCACTGGGTGGTCAGCATGCCGCAGAACATGAGGATGAAGCCTGCGAGTGTCCAGCGGCTCAGGCTGTCGTGGAGGATGAGGAAGCCTCCCAGCGCGGCAAATACTCCCTCCAGGCAGAGGATAATTGTGGCGTGGGCCGGAGGCGCATCTTTCTGGGCTACTGTCTGCAGGGTATAGGCAATGCCCACGGAGCAGATGCCGCCGTAGAGTATGGGGATGAGGGCGCCCAGAAGGGCCGCAAGGCTGAAGGCTTCCTGTCTTGCAAGGGCAATAATGAGGGAGAAAAAACCGCACCAGAAAAACTGTCCGGAGGAGAGTGTCAGCGGATCGATCTTTTGTACCAGCGTATCTATTGCCAGGACGTGAAAAGTCCAGAAGAGGGCGCTTACCGCAGTGATGATGTCGCCGGGGTTGATCTGTATAATTTCCCCTTCGGGTCTCTCTCCGAATATGCTGCCTGCAACGCTGAGGAAGAAGAGCCCTGTGAGGGTGAGGACTGCCCCGATCCAGGTGGGGAGTCCTGTCTTGCGGCCAAGGAATATGCCGGCAATGGGCGTAAGCACCACATAGAGGCCGGTGATAAATCCTGAATGTCCGGGGCTGGTATAGATAATACCGATCTGCTGAAGCGAGGCGGCGATGAAAAGGCAGGCGCCGGCGATGAGGGAATATTCAAGAAAGTGCCGGAAGCTCAATCCGGTTTTGTTTTTCTTTTTTTTGCCTGCGATGATGAGGGGCAGAAGGGAGGCGCTTCCCAAAAGGAAACGGATGCCGTTGAAGGTAAAGGGCCCCAAAAATTCCATGCCGGATTTTTGAGCTACAAAGGCAAAGCCCCAGATGGCGGCGGTGAGAAACAGAAGTATATCGGCCCTGACGGCTTTCGTGTTCATGCTCATGTTAAGGGAGGCTGTTCCAAAATCAAGGATTTTTTCAAAATTAAGGATTTTTTCAAAATCCAGGATTTTTCAAAATCCAGTGATCCGGCAGGATCATAATTTTGGAGGCAGCCCTGGATTACTCTTCGCGGACAAGGGCTTCCCGGAATCCGGCAAGCAAAATCTTTTCTGCCGCTGATGGTACCGCCGAAGCGGGAACCCCGGCAAGTACCACCCTGAAGTATTCACCGAAGCGTTCATAGGCCGGCTGGAGTCCTGCATTTTTGAGTTTATCAAAGGCTTCCACCGCATTCCGGGCTACCTTGTAGGAGCCTACCTGGAGGCGGTATATCTTGCCGCTGTCCTGCCGGAAGGAGCCTTTTAGTTCCGCCGTAGTTCCGCCTGACGCCGTTCCGGTGGAAACAGTTCTCACGGTAACTGCTGTGGGGGCGGCGCCGGTTTCCCGTGTCGCGGTTTCGCCTGCGTTTGTTATGGCCTCTGCCGCGGGGGCGGCTGTCCCCGGAACTGCCGGAGATGAGGCTGCCGGTTCCAGGCTTTCGACCAGTACCGGGGCTGTCCCTGTGCTGATCATGTCAAGCTGGACAGCCGCCGCCTGGGACACATCGATGATCCGGGCAGCCACAAAGGGGCCCCGGTCATTTACCCGGACCTGTACCGATTTATTGTTGTGTTTATTGGTAACCTTCAGCATGGTTCCGAAGGGCAGGCTCGGATGAGCGGCGCTGAGATCCAGGGGGTTAAAGGTTTCTCCGGAAGCGGTTGGGCGGCCTTCAAATTCGGCGCCGTACCAGGAAGCGATTCCTTCCTGCCGGAATTGTTCGCCGGCTGTTTGAGCCGGGCAGAGGGCTGTCAGGGCCAGACCGGTAAGCATGATGGAAATGATTCTTTTCATAATGGAATTATCGGCACTTTTTGAAGTCCTTTAGCCGCATCTTACTTCTTCCCAAGATCTTTTATCCGTTCAATTTCGTCCCGAATAGCCGCGGCCTGCTCGAACTCGAGACGTTTGGCGTGTTCCAGCATTTCGGTTTCCAGGGCCCTGATAAGCTGTTTGCGCTGGGCGGGAACGAGAACATTGTAGCTCTTCTTGAGTACCTCGATGGAGGAGAGGGCCGCATCTCTGTCTTCTTCCAGGTGGCGTTCCAGTATGCTGATTACCGTCTTCTTTATCGTTTCCGGGGTAATTCCGTGTTTTTTGTTGTACTCCATCTGGATATTGCGGCGCTGCATGGTTTCGGCAATGGCCAGCCTCATGGCGTCGCTTTCCCTGTCCGCATACATGATCACCTTTCCCGCGGCGTTCCGGGCCGCCCGGCCTATGATCTGCACAAGGCTGGTCAACGAGCGGAGGAAGCCTATCTTGTCCGCATCAAGAATCGCTATAAAGGACACTTCCGGCAGGTCTATCCCTTCCCGGAGGAGGTTGATCCCCACGAGTATATCGAATTCGCCGTTCCTCAGGGCGGTAAGGATCTCCACCCGTTCTATGGTTTCCACTTCGCTGTGAATGTAGCGCACCCGCAGACCCAGGCCGGAGAGGTAGTCGGTAAGATCTTCCGCCATTTTTTTGGTAAGGGTGAGTATAAGGCTCCGTTCCCCCGCGGCTATGCGCTTGCGTACTTCGGCATAGATGTCCTCCATCTGGCCTTCGCTGGGGCGGACTTCAATCTCCGGGTCAAGGAGTCCTGTGGGCCGGATAAGCTGCTGCACCACCCGGCTGGACTGCTCCGTCTCGGTTTTTCCGGGGGTTGCCGATACAAATACCGTCCTGTCCAGGCGTTCCACAAACTCGTCGTAGCGGAGGGGTCTGTTGTCCAGGGCACAGGGAAGGCGAAAACCGTAATCTACAAGACTCTGTTTCCGGGAACGGTCTCCTGAGTACATGGCCCCAATCTGGGGCAGGGTAACATGGCTTTCGTCGATAAAGGTAAGGTGAATTTTGGGCAGGTAGTCGATGAGCGTATCCGGGGGATCGCCGGGTTTTCTTCCCGCCAGGGGGGCCGAATAGTTTTCGATGCCTGGGCAGTAGCCTATCTCGGTGAGCATTTCGATGTCGTATTCGACCCTGGTCTTGAGCCGCTCGGCCTCCAGCAGCTTGTTTTGGCCCTTCAGTTCCAGAAGCCGCATTTCCAGTTCCCTCTGAATACTCCCCAGCGCGTCCCGGATCATGTCTGCGGGCATGACAAACTGTTTTGCGGGATATATCATGGCCCGATCCAGTTCTTCCAGGGTCTTGCCGGAAACAGGATCGAAACGCCGTATGCGCTCCACCCGGCTCCAGTCAAGGTCTATCCGGTAGGCTTCTTCGAGGTAGGCCGGATATATCTCCAGGCTGTCTCCCCGGCGGCGGAAACAGCCCCGTTCCAGCACCGCATCGTTGCGTTCGTATTGCAGTTCCACAAAACGACGGATCAGGGCCTCCACATTGACGTTTTCTCCCCGGGAAAAGGTGGCCGTCATCTTCCGGTAGACCTCCGGGGTTGCAAGTCCGTAAATACAGGAAACGGTAGCCACAATGATAACGTCTTCCCTCTCCATAAGGCTCCGGGTGGCCGAAAGCCTCATCCGTTCGATTTCATCGTTTATCGAAGCGTCTTTTTCTATATAGAGATCCCGGCTGGCGACATAGGCTTCCGGCTGGTAGTAATCGTAGTATGAAACGAAGTACTCTACCGCATTGTGGGGGAAAAAGCCCTTGAATTCCCGGAAAAGCTGGGCCGCCAGGGTCTTGTTGTGGCTTACGATTAGGGTGGGCATCTGAACCGCTTCGATGATCTTCGCCATGGTGAAGGTCTTGCCCGAACCGGTAACGCCTTTGAGGCACTGGTACTTGTCCCCCTGCCTGATGCCCTCCGCAAGGGCCGCGATGGCCTCTCCCTGGTCTCCCGCGGGCTGGAAAGCCGAAACAACTTCAAATTGACGCATGACCTATTATAGAGCGGGAGGGAAGCTTGAGGAAGAGGAGGCATATCAGGATTATTCAAAACGAATATAAAATTGCCGTCGTCAAATATCCCTCTATTCTGAAACAGTCTCATCTGTGAAAATATCTATCCGTGACAGCAAGGAAAAATCCACAGCGTCCATATCGCCATCTGCCGGGACAGCATGGGCAAAAAAGATCAGCAGCGTGTCTTTTTTTTCGTTAACCACAAGAAATTCAATGCCGGTATCATCAACCTGATGAACATGAACCGCCTGTACGGGCTTAAACATTTTATCCAAAAGTCCGGCTTTTTTGATACCCGCGGCATTCAAAAGCGCATAGGGAATACTCCCGTCTCCTGCAACTTCTCCCAGAAGAAAACAGCCCAGCGCCGGCTCTCCCTCGTTTTTCAGATATACAAGATGATAGGGCCGGATCAGGCATTCCAGATCCGCGTTTCCCGCACCGGCATAGAGGATTGACAGTTCCTGGTTTAGTTCAAGAGCCTCCCGGACCGTGTTTTCAATGTCCGGCGCCGGGAAAAACGACCGTTTTCCCCGCTGAATCACGGTAATCTTGCCCAAACCGCGGCCCTTGTTCCGGCCCGCCGGGGTAACTTTCTCTGCCACCGTCCGCAAAAGGTTCCGGTGCCAATCGGAAAGAAAAACGCTGGAAGGAATCAGCGGCAAAAGGTCCCGGTCAAGCCCTAAAGCGCTGAGTCCGCTTATACCCAGGGCCTTCAGAGAAATATCGGCGGCTTCCCGGGAGAAAATATCCGCCATAAATGACGAATTCGTATACACATAGCCCCGTTTTTCGTTGTCGTAACGAATTGGGGCGTTCAGTTCCCTCCGCATATCGGCAATATCATTTGCGATAGTCCGGGGATCGATCTTTTTACCGTATTCAGCCCGGTAATCCCGGGCCAGCGAAGCCGCCGTGGGGTACGAATTTTCCCTGATTTTGCGATCAATGAAACATTTCCGGTGGGTCGAAGGCTTTAAGGGCAACATGATATTTTGTTTCATTCTATATAGTGAGCCGTAATATATTGCCAGTATGAATAATTTTTCATTTATTACGATGATATATTGACATTATTGGATAACTATGAAATAATTTTCATTAGCATGAAAATTTAAGCGTCATTGTTGAAGGGTGGTGCAAGAATTTTCATTAATAAAACTTTCTACTTTCTTATGAAAGTAAAGGAGCAAATATGTCAAAGAAAGGGTTTTTGAGAACGATCGTTTTTCTGGCCTTGCTGGCAGGCGTTTCAACGGGCGCCTTTGCACAGTTCACCATCAGTGGAGGCTTTGCCTTGTCAACGATGACGGCGGAACTAGAAGGGTTGGATTACAGTGTTGAAGGCGGCGTGGGTGTAGGGGGGAATGTGTACCTTGACTATCTGCTTCCCATTAGTATCCCCTTGTCCCTTGGATTTGAGATCGGCGTCGACAGCGCTACGATAGGCATTGGTGATTGGGAAGATAAGGTATTAGCAATACCCCTCCTTCTCCGTACTGCCTATCATTTTGACTTGATGCCCAAACTTGATCTCTACGCCGTCGCCAAAATCGGTTATGTTATCGGCGCTCTTGTCGATGGCCCTGATAAGGAATATTTCAAATCTTCCGGTGGTGTCGGATTTGGCATTGACGTTGGCGCCGCCTACTACTTTACCTCCATTTTCGGCCTCTTTGGTGAAGCCGGCTTTGACGGGTATATGCTGGAAACAAAACTTGAAGGATACGGAACAGAATTTTCATTTAACACGCCGTTCTACCGCTTTGTTACCATAGGCGTAAGTGTCAGGCGGCAGTAGGCCGGAATCCAGGTGGTATTTTCCACGGGTTTTTGCGGGGCAAGGCATAAATCCGTATAAACCCGTGGATGATTCATTGAAACAGGAGAAAGATGGATGAGAAAGACAGTCTTTTTAATTATTACCGTATTGTGTGTGTTCAGCGCCTGCCTTTCGACGGGCGATGCGAACCGCCAGCCGGGGCCAAACGAGACGGTGGTTATTGTCCAGCGGAACAAGATGTCGGTATATTCGGGATTCAAAGAACGGATCTATATTGACGGGAAACAGCGGCTGGTTTTGCGAAACGGCGATCAGGGCAGGATCATTGTTCCCAACGGAACTCATACGGTTCACGCGGATCTGTATACCTTGACTTCTCAGAAGGTAACTTTCTCCGCTGCCTCAGGTACCATGGGATTAATGATTACCCCTTATTCGATATACGATTTTGCCATAGAAGATCTGGATGAAGACGTTTTGTTGGCGGCGATACAGAATACTCCCGCAACTCCGGTGGCGCAGGCAGTGTCTTCACAGCCTGCGGCACAGGAAACTTCCCCGGAACCCGCGGCAGAGCCTTCACAGGAAGCGACCCCGGCGCCTTCACAGCCCGCCGCACAGGAAACCCCGGCGAAACCCGCGGTCTCACAGCCTGCGGTGCAGGAAACTCCCCCGAAACCCGCCGCGGCAGCGCCTTCCCAACCCCCGGCGCAGGCGCCCCCGGCGAAACAAGGCTTTTTCGCCCGGCTCTTCGGGACGGGGAGCAAAAGCGCTTCAACTGCCGCCGCCACTCCCGCTCTCGCCGCTGATATTACCATTGAAACCTCCCTCTCACGGGCCGCGGAAAAAATTATAGTTAAAATCCCCGAAGGAACCAGAATGGCCATCGTGTATGTCACTGCCAAGGATGCGGAAATCGCGGAATTTATAGCCAACGAGCTTGAATACATCATGCTGGAACGGGACTTAACCCTTATCGATCGAAGCAACCTGGACAGTATCCGTAAAGAACAAAACTTTCAGCTTTCCGGCGAGGTCGATGACAATCAGGCGGTTTCTGTCGGTAAAATGGCCGGTGCGGAGGTGATCATTATCGGGGCCATTACCGGATCCGGTGATATCCGGCGTCTGCGCCTCAGAGCCCTGGATACCCAAACGGCCCAGGTAGTGGTAGCCGCGTCCGAGAGGTATTAGGGTTATTCGGAAACTTGGTTTCTGGATAACTTCCGCTTATAGAGCGGGAGGGAAGCTTGAGGAAGGGGAGGCATATCAGGATTATTCAAAACGAATGTAAAATTGCCGTCGTCAAATACTTGAAATACGGCAAAAATGCAGGTATATTGAGTACTAAAGAAGGTTTATCCACTATGAGAGAACCAGTCGGGTTTTCGAATAAGTCTACTATAGCGAAGGAGTTGAAAATGAAGAAAATTTTGCTTGCTATGCTGGTTTTTGTGTGCATCTTTATGGTCACCGGGTGCGCTTCCGGCCCCAAGTCGGATAATGTCCAGAAGGAAACTGTTGCCCAGGCCGCAGACGCCCCTTCCTGGTATCTCAAACCCCCCAAGTCTGAAGATGCCATCTACGGCCGCGGCGTGGCAAAAATGGCCGACCTCAACATGTCTCAGCGAATGGCGGAAAACCGGGCAACCGTAGCCATCGCCCTGACGCTGAATGCCAATGTTCAGTCCATGATCACCGATTTTACCCAGTCTGCGGGGAATGCCGGCAGTGAACAGACTCTCAATTTCCAGCAGTCGGTAAGCCGCACCACAACCGATGCAAAGCTTAGCGGTCTTGAGGTTGAAGATGTGCATGTGGGCAAGGACGGCTCCTATTATGTTCTGATGAGCATGAGCAAGAGCGACGCCGCCCGGCAGGCTGCCGCCATTCTGGATAATGAAGTTGCAAAGTATTCGGAATTCAAGGCAATGGAAGCCCTCAAGATGATGGACGCCCAGCTCAAGAAAGACAATGTTGACGCTGCGCTGGTGGAGAAATAGCAAAAATCTAAGGATCTGCGCAGAAATAACATGACCGTTTGGTCATGTTATTTCCTTATTGCGTAAGTAATTAGAATAAAATGCAGGGCATTTTATTCTTGCGCAGCTCCTAAGGCTGTTCCAAAAATCCGGTAGGGATCATAATTTTGGAACGGCAGCCTTAAGAAGGGCCTGCCTACAGTATCATGAGTCCTGCAGGCAGGCTTCTTTTTTTAGGAGGAGGAGTTGAATCGTCCCGGCTGTCTTGTATTAGCCGTTCTTGTCTCTCTGGCCCTTTCAGGCTGCGCTTCCGCTCCCCGGCAGGAAGCTTCCGGCCGTATCACGGAAACGGAAGGTTTCCCCTCTCCTGCTTTTTTGAATACTTCTCCGCGTGGCGGGGAACTCTTTCTTATAGGCGTGGCGGGGCACCGGCGCAACCGGGAAGAGGCCATTCAATA
>JAIRNJ010000076.1 GCA_031258115.1 Treponema sp.
CACTTCGTACCGCAAAAACCACGATTAACGGGCTGCTTTGGCAGTTTGCAGAGTAAAAAATCGCCTGATCGGCGATTTTTGGAGGTTTTACGCGCGAAGCGCAACAAACTGCTAGAACACTGTCTCGAAGTAGCAGGTTCGTAGCAAGGTTTTTGATAACCTGCTGCTTTCGGAACGCTGTCCGAACAAGTAAATTTTTCGAACAGCTCCTGTATGCTAAAGCATACTTTGGAATTCCTTCTCCAGCCTTGGGGCTAAATTTCCTTCCTGTACAAATCCCGGAAAACTTCAAAATACGGTTTACCGGTCTCTTCCCTGCCCGAAGGATCCCTGGCCAGGACAGCGGAGCGGATCAGTCCGTAGACACTTCCTTTCAGGGCAGCCCTGTTTTCCCTGTATTTTTTTTCCTCCTTGAATGGAACGATCCTGGGGGGAACGTGTGTCCCACCGGCGGCTTGCGCATCTTCTTCCCGGTAGGCAAAACCCCAGAGAAATGATGAGAGGGAATGTTTTTTTATCCCTGCGGGAACTTCATGATTTTCCGCATGAACAATCGCAAGACCTTCGGGAAGTACCTTGTTCATGCAGGCGGCAAACCCGTTACCGTTAAAAAAAACACCGGTTTCAATAAGCGCCATCTCATTCAAGCCGGTGATCCCAAGGGAAAGAGGGGCCAGAATTTCCAGTTTAGGCAGGGGATTAAAGCCCCGGGTAAAGGAAACCGGGATACCGGCCCGGAGAAAGGCCATATTGAAGATCTCCACCAGGGATAGATGAGATAAAAAGATGGCCTTCCCCGTCTTGCTGAAAGAAAAGAGGATGCGGAGGGAAGAATTTGAAGCAGGTACGGAGATGCCGGTATCTTTTTCACTATAAATTACTTTATCATGTATGCTATTATATACTATACTTCGCCGCTTTCCACAGATGCCACAGTTATATATACAATTTTCTGTACATGTTAAAGTTAATTCTTGATTGCATGACTTCCTGAATTCTTCATTGAAATATTTTGGACTTATTCCGGAATCGATGGAGGCCCAGGGAAGCTCTTCCGCACTATCAAAATCAATCATCTTTTTTATCTCTTCCCGGTATTCTGTAAATAAATTTTCCCATACATCCCTTTTCATGTATTCGCTCCAGGCATCGAGACGGCAGCCCTTACGAAAGGCCGCTTCTATCAAGACGCCTGTAAATTCACCGCCCCGGCTCAGGAGTCCTTCGATTCCGGAAATAAAGGGATCCTGAAAACTTACCTTGTGGCCTTCTTTTTTGAGATTATCTTTTATCCAGAACAGTTTTTCCCTGGCTTTTTCATGTTCCATTTGGACAGTCCTCTGGTAGGGGGTGTGCGGCTTGGGGACAAAGACTCCTACGTTGATGTTACAGTGGGCGCCTGTTTTCCCCGCTACATACCGGATAAAATTGACTATTTCCGCCTCTTCGCTTTGTTCCGGCTCCTCTTCCGGCTTTTCGTTAAGATGTATTGCTCCTTTTGCTATGGGGAGGCCGATCATGAAATAGAACTTTGCACCGCTCCAGCCCTGTTTCTTTGCCTCCCGAAGGATACTTACTACATCATCCCGTAAGACTTGTTTGTTTATTGAAAATTGCCATGCCTCCTCGGGGGTTTCTACCGCAAAGGTCAGGCCGCTTTTGCGTACCAGGGATACTTTTTCCAGCAGGGGAAGGGAAAAACTCGAAACACGGAGGGAAGGAAGCTGGAAGGAAACATGCTCCTGCTGATACCGTTCATTAAAGGTGTTAACAAGGTAATCAATGTGCCGGTAATCTCCGGTAGAGAGGGACGAGAGGCTGATCTCCCGGTAGCCGCCCTGACGAATAAAGGCCTCGGCCTCACGGAATATTGCCGGGGCGTTTTTCTGCCGCATGGGCCTGTACCAGTAACCTGCATGGCAGAAACGGCAGCCGTTGGGACAGCCGCGCATTATTTCTACCGCCCCGTGCATCTGTACAGTTTTTATGCTGGGAACAGGGAAGACCGCGGCTCCCCCCTCCCCTTCTCCAAAATGCGGATCAACAGCCCTGAAAGCCTTCTTCTTTCCGCGCAGCCAGATATTCGGATGCTCCGCAATTTTTCCAAGGAGAGCCGCCCTCCCCTCCCCTGCCTTTTTCATATCGCAGAGGACAGTCAGAAGTTCAAAAAAACCGGCCTCGGCCTCCCCTATCCAGAAGGCGTCGATAAAGCGGCCATAGGGGACAGGATTGGAAACACTGGGCCCTCCCATGATCACTATGGGGCATTGCCCATCCCGGTCTTCTGAACGGACGGGGATTTTCCCCGCCTGCAGCATGGCAAGGACTTCTGTTATTCCCAGTTCATAACCAAAGGTGAACATGAGGATATCAAGATCATGAAACGCAATGCCTGTATCAAGGCCGTAAAGCGGTATATTTTTTTCTGCGAGAAGTTTTTCAAAATCCGGCGCGGGAGCAAAAGCCCTGTCGCAGGAAATGCCCCTGATACGGTTAATGCGGTTATAGATGATTCGCATGGCCTGATTTGACATGCCTATTTCGTAGAGATCCGGAAAAGCAACAAGGGTGTCGAGGATTGCGGAACGGCGGGCAAGGCTTCCGTATTCACCGCCGGTATAGCGGGCCGGTTTTTCCATTTCCATGAGAAACTGTCCCAGTTCATGCAGGGGATCTACATAGCGTTTTTCCAACTAATGACCATACCTTCTGACATAGATGCTGAGGGCAAGCCCGATTCCCGTCATGGCGGAAATCAGGGCCGAACCGCCGTAAGACATGAAAAGCAGCGGTATTCCCGTAATGGGCATGATACCCATGGTCATTCCGACATTGATGAGGAAGTGGAAAATGTACATACCGGAAAGCCCCGCACAAATATTGGCGCCGAAGGCATCATTGGTAGTTCTCATGATGCGTATAAGCCTTAAACAGATGATCAAAAAGAGGGTAAAAACCAGCAGCCCTCCCAGAAGGCCCCATTCTTCGGTAAAGATCGAAAAAATAAAATCGGTACTCTGCTGAGGAAGAAAACGGTAGTGACTCTGCGTACCATGAAGGTAGCCTTTCCCGGTAAGTCCGCCGGAACCGATAGCGGTAATTGATTGAATAATATTCCAGCCTGCGCCCCGGGGATCGACACCGGGATCCAGAAAGACGATAAGACGCATTATCTGATAATCTTTAAGTACCCTGCGAGACATGAATGAGGCGCCCAGTGATATTATCGCAATGCCTACCACATATAAAATCCAGAAAAAATAGGCTTTCCTGTATTTGATATAACCGAAGAAGGCAATACCGGCGATCAGCCCTAATGCCAGGATTACTGTCATTATAAAACGCAGGTTAAGAAGAATTAAAAAACTGCCGGCGTTACTGCGGAGTATGTAACTTTGCCAGAGAGGAAGAACGGCGAGAATACCCGTAAGACCGATGCAGGCAATTAAAAAAATAACATAGCGGATCGTCACGCCTGCGACAAAAGTCATTACCAGCAGAATCGGTATAAATACCAATGATGTGCCAAAATCGGGCTGTATAAGAATAATACCCATGGGAATAAAAACAATGATGCAGGAAACTGCAAAACGGGAGAAGACTTCGGTAGTCCGGCGGGTATCATCCAGATGGCGGGCAAGAAAAAGAATTGTAGTAATCTTGGCGAATTCTGAAGGCTGAATGCCGAAAGCCCCGATGCCTATCCATGCCCGGGCGCCGTTTACCAGCCGGCCAAAAAAACAGGTATAGAGCAGAAGAAGCAGCGTACCCAGATAAAGATAAATTGAAAGATCCCGGATTCGTTTATAGTCAATAAGTGACAGTGAAAATGCAATGGCCATGCCCGCAATGGCCCAGATGATCTGCCTGATGTATTCGTTTGAAACGAGTACTCCGGAGGAAGTAACACCGGAAGAATAAATAAACAAGATACCGAATATTGATAACACCAGGGAAGCAAAGAGAAGGATATAATCTATTTCCAATAGATTTCTGATTCTCATTCTCGACGTCCCAGAACCGGCAGGAACTGCTGAAGCCCCAGTGAACGGACAGATTCTTCATAAGTCTGATTGCTGAAAATTCCCTGAAAAATGATGGCCGAAGCATAGGGTGCCCACCATTCCCAGCGGTTCGCCGCCTCCACGATTATGGAAACTACTATCTGCTCTTCGGGCTTTGTGCTGTCGTAGGGCGCATAAGAGGCAAACCAGGAATGCCAGCGGTCGTTAAGGCCGACTTCTCCGGTTCCGGTTTTTCCGGCAATCTGCACAGATTTGATATTCAACGGAAACTGGGCGGTTCCTTCGCTGATTACAGTTCTCATGTCTTTTCTGACAGTTTCAAAAACCGATGAGGGAATATTGGTTTCCCTGAGCAGTTCAGCCTGCATGCTCCGCTCCACCGCACCGGACACCGGATCGCGTACCTCTTTGAGAATGTGAGGTTTATATATTTTACCGCCGTTGACTACCATTGCTACCATGTTGGCCATCTGTATGGGAGTAACCAGGGTATAACCTTGGCCAATACTCATGTTCATTGTGTCTCCGCCGAGCCAGCGTTCGTGAAACCGGCGCTCCTTCCACTGGGGGTTTGGGATAAAGCCGTTAATCTCCCCGGGAAGATCGATGCCGCTTGCGTCTCCGTAACCGAATTCCTTTGCATAATAGATGATCCGTTCCGTTCCGAGAAAATCCCTTCCGACAACCCAGTAGTAAATATCGCAGGATTGAGCCATTGCCTGCTGCAGGTTAAGCCTGCCGTGGCCCGGCTTCCGGATATGGCACCTCCAGAGCCTGTCACCGTATGTTAATTCTCCCTGGCAGTCGACAGTCTCCAGGGGAGAAATGGCGCTTTCATTAAGGATCCCTGAAGTCATAATTATTTTGAAAGTAGAAGCCGGAGGATAACTTGACTGTATTGCCCGGTTAAGAAAAGGCTTATTCGGATCATTGATCAGGGCATTGTAATCATCACTCATGTCGCTGCGGTTAAAGAGGTTGGGATCGTACCATGGGTAGGAAACCAGTGCCAGTATTTCGCCATTTGAGGGCCGTAATATTACAACGGATCCCATGCGCTCTCCCAGGGCCTTTTCCGCCAGGATTTGTATGTCCTGATCGATACTGAGCACAAGATTTTTCCCCATTACCGGCGCCTGTCTGAAATTTTCTTCACCGGGGATACGCCTTCCCCGGACATCAACAGTACGTATCTCCCATCCTTCCTTCCCCCTCAGAATTCCATCATACTGCCGCTCAATGCCCGCTTTGCCGATTACATCGCCCTGCTGGTAACCGCTGTTGTAGAGCATCGTCAATTCGTCCCTGGTTATGTTTCCTACATACCCTATAATATGTGAAATGCTTCCCGAAAATTGATAGTTCCGCATGGGCTTTGACTGCCAGGAAATTCCCGGCAGGGTATCGACCCGTTCGGCAAGGGATGCAATGGTTGTATAGGGTACATTTACTGCCAGTTCTACCGGCTGATAGAGAAAATATGACTGGGGGGGTATTTTTTTTTCCAGTTGATCCCTGGGAATATTCAGCAATTCCGAGAGCCTGTTGAAAAGATTTGACATTTCTCCCTGGGGTACTTCGGCCGGGGTCAGGCTTACGGCAAAGGAATCGGCATTGAGTACCAGAGGCTGGCTGTAACTGCGGTCGTAAATTTCTCCCCTTTGGGCAGGAATGACAGTGGTTCTCCGTGCAATACTCTGTGCCCTGCTGCGGTATAGTTCTCCGCTTAAGATCTGCATGGAAAAAAGCCGTAAACCGTAACCCAGAAAAACCGCCACAAAGAGAAAACGGAGAAACATGAGCCGTTTTTCCGAACGGCCTTCGGTCCTGGGGGGTCTAACCAGCGGCATCAGGTTTCTCTCCGTTCCCGCTCAACCAGCAGGGGCGAAAAGAGCTTGAGCAGGGCAAAAAGAAAAGGAGCGGAAAAAGTGTTAAGCATGAGTTCCACCCAGAGGGTTGGTAAAAATAAGTTATAGGAAGGCACCGCATCGGCAAAAAGCAGGTGCAGTAGAAATAGTGTCACCGCCTTGACGAGGGTTGCCGCCGCACAGAGAATCATTGGAAGAATGGCAATATCCAGAAAAAAAGTACCCTTCATAAGCCCTGTCAGGGAACCTATAAGAGTACGCACAAGGGCATTAAGGCCCAGCGGGGCGGCGGAAAGAAAATCCAGAAACAGGCCCGAAAAAAAACCGGAAAGCTGTCCTGTCATGGAGCCGTTGACATAGGCCGAAAAAACCAGAACGCAGAGGGCAAGGTCGGGTACGGCATGATAAATTGCCAGCCTGAAAAAAATAGTTGACTGCAGAATTGCTGCGATAAGAACAAAAATGACCGTCCAGATTATATTTTTAGCCATTCGTGTCTTTTCCTGTCTCGCCGCCGATGACAAAAACATATTCCAGCCTGGAAAAATCAATAATCATGTCCAGCTCAACTTCCATTGATATTTCATTTTCCTGATAATTGATGGCAGAAACTCTGCCGAGGTTTATCCCCGCAGGGAAAATTCCCCCCATGCCGCTGGAAATAACCACGTCTCCCACATTGATCTCGTCTCTGGCCCTTTTCCGGATAAAACGCATAATCAGGGGAAGATCCGGATTGCCCTGGCCTTCTGCAATTCCTTCATAGCGGGAACTTGCAAAACGGGATGACACAAATGAACTTGAGTTGTAGACGGGCATTACAAGGCTTTCAAATGCCCCTGCCTGTATTACCTTTCCCACGAGGCCCTGGGTTCCGTTCTGCCATGCAATTACCGACATGTTATTCTGCACCCCTGCATGGGTGCCCTTGTTGATTACCAGTGCGGGGAAGAGATTATCGGGATCTCTGCCGGTTATTTCCGCCGGAATATGCCGGAAGGAAAGATTCCGGGAAAAGCCGAGCTGTTCACGGAGCCGTATGTTTTCCTGGCCAATCTCGGCGGCATTCCTTTCAAGCTGTTCGTAACGGGCAATGCGTTCAGTCAGTTCCGCATATTCCCGGCGGAGGGCGGCCAGCTCACGAACGGAAAGAACCGAACGGGAAACAAAGGAGGAAACTTCGTATACCGTCCCGCGAACACCGGAAAAAAGGGAAAGCCCCATGTTCTTAAAATCGACAATAAAGCTGCGGGTAGAGAAAAAAAGAATAGAAAAAGAAACCAGCATTAATGCCGCAAAAACATAGGAAGTAGTACTGAAGCGGGCCGGTACTTTAGTAGTCATAGACGCTGCGGGTATTGTCAAATTCCTTGATGAAATCGAAATACTTGCCTGCGCCCAAAGCTACACAATCCAGGGGATGTTCCGCAAGGATAGCCGGTACGCCGGTTTCTTTTGCGATGAGCTTATCCAGCCCCCGAAGCATGGAACCGCCGCCTGTCATGACGATGCCCCGTTCAACAATATCGGCAGCCAATTCAGGCGGCGTCTTTCCCAGGGTACTTTTGATAACATCAATTATCTTGGTAATGGGATCTTTCAGGGCTTCCCGGACTTCAACGGAATCCACTTCAAGCCGCCGGGGAAGACCGGTGATCGCATCGGTTCCCTTGACCTCAACCTTTTCGATGGTCTTGTCAGGAGACGCGTTACCGATTTCGATCTTGAGGCTTTCCGCCATCTGTTCCCCGATGATGAGATTATGCACACTCCGCACATGGCGGATAATGGCTTCATCAAATTCGTCGCCTCCCAGACGGATGGCATTGGTAACTACCATGCCCCCCAGAGAGATAACGGAGATTTCGGTAGTGCCTCCGCCTATATCGCAGATCATGTGGCCTGCGGGTTCAAAAATCGGGACATCGGCTCCTATGGCGGCCGCAAGGCTTTCCTCAATGACCAGAACTTCTCTGGCGCCGGACTTGTAGGCGCTCTCTTCCACCGCCCGCCGTTCGACTTCGGTGATGCAGGAGGGAATACCGATAATCATGCGGGGTTTGAAGGGCCGGTAACGGGGAAGAACACGGGAAATAAAGTAACGGATCATCTTTTCGGTTGATTCAAGGTCGGCAATGACCCCGTCCCTCATCGGCCTGATGGCGATGATGTTTCCCGGAGTCCGGAAAAGCATGCGCTTGGCTTCCGCTCCAACAGCCTTTACTTTTTTTGTACCGCGTTCCACCGCAACGACAGAAGGTTCGTTCAGTACAATGCCTTTACCGCGAATGTAGATAAGGGTGTTACAGGTTCCCAAATCAATCCCGATATCTGAAGAACTAAATCCAAACATATCCCCTCCTACATATTCTTCAAACGTGCTCTGGCATTGGCATGAGCAGGATCTATCCTGACAGCTCTCCGCCATTCGGCCCGTGCCCTGGTAATGTCGCCTTTTTCCCAATAGAGCAGGCCCAGACGAAAATGCGCTTCCGCATTTCCCCCGGATTCATTCACAATAGCCATATACTGGGCCTCGGCCTGCTCCGCATCCCCTTCGTTTTCCAGAATTTCCGCGAGATGAAGCCTGGCGGTAAGTATGGTTTTGGAATCCCTGGAAATATCAATACAACGGAGGAGATAGGCTTTTGCAGGTTCCATTTCGCCCATGGCAATATATGAACGGGCTATGGAGATGAGCAGGGTATCCGAAGGCTGCTGTGTATTGAGAGCTTGGGAAAAAGAAGCCACACTGTTATGGTAATCCCTGATGGAGGCATAGGCCATGCCCAGATACTCATGAATGTCGGAGGCCTCTATACCGGCCTCCCTGGCCTCTTCCAGATAGTTGACCGACAGATCGGCAAAATCCGCACCTTTGTAGTAATAGGCCTTCCCCAAAACATAATAAATGCGGCTGTCCTTATCCCGCCTGTCAACCAGGAGGGCTTTTCGCAGAGACCAGATGCATTCATCAATATAGTTCAGGGTATCGAAATTATTTATCTGGGAGATGCCGATTTGGAAGGCTGAAAAACCATGGAGCGTGAGGAGAAAATAATCCATTGGTTTTTTTTCAAGCGCCGACAGGCTGCGTTCATAGGTTTCCTGATAGCTGCCTTCCTGCCATAACTCAAGATAGTTCTTCCGTTCATTGCTCAGACGGCTTCTGCGGGCAATAAGCAAAGGCAGAGGAATAAGGAGAACAAGAAGGACAACCAGCGCCGCCGTTAAATGACCGAATTTCAGCCGTATATAACGAGACTTCTTGCCGGTTATAACATTTTCCAATAGCATGCTTTCTTATGATACAATATTTTTGCCATTTGCGTCAATTAAGACAGATCATATAAAAAAACGATGAACCATAAGCCGGGTTCTGTGAACGGATTAGGGTGTTTAACACACCGTGATCCGGCTGCCATCTATCTTGGGCAACCGTTACCGGCTGTCTCCATGCAGTCTACCTGCGGCTTACCGGCGGGCGCCGGCTCAAGGGGCATGCCCTTAAACGCCGCTGCTTGACTTTGCTCCTGATGAGGTTTTCAAACAAAAATGTCGCCATTTTTGCGGTGGGCTCTTGCCCCGCCTTTTCACCATTGCGGGCGCCGGCCTTGCGGCAGCGGCGCCTTCGCTGTGTTTTTTCTGCTGCACTGTCTGTCAGAGAATGCTTTTGCAGTCTCTGCCCGGGTATTATCCGGCATCATGCCCTGCGGAGCCCGGACTTTCCTCCGTCCGGAATGCAAAAGGCATTCAAACGGCGGCAGCCTGGTTCATCGCTATAAAACCTGTTTCATGTGATCCGGCAGGATCAAAATTCCGGGACAAGCTCACTCTTCATAGTCGATGTTGATCTTCTCTTCCTCCTCTTCCTCTTCATCGAAATCTTCTTCGAGATCATCCAGATCGGAGAGGCTCCCCGAATCTTCGGTATCGAAGAATTCATCCTCACCATCTTCCGATTCTTCGTAATAGAGGATACGCGAACAGTAGGGGCAGAATACTATTTCCTTGCCCAGCCGAACCTGGTTGGCAAACTGGGCAGGCAGAATCATGTGACAGCCCATACAGACTCCGCTTTTAATGGCAACAATACCGCGTCCACCCTTGTTCTTTACGATCCGCTCGAACTTGAAGAACACTTCCGGATCCAGATCGGGGCTTATCTCTTTTTCGCTATGCACCAACTCTTCAAGCTGCGCATCTATTGCGGCGATTTCTGATTCTATTCCCAAACGGCGATCTTCAAATTCTCTTTCCTGCTGTTCAATGAGGGCGGTATTTTGTTTCATCTGCTCATCAAGATCCGAAAGGAGCCGTTCTTCCTTCTGCAGTTCTTTCCTGTACTGCTGTTCTTTTTCCGCCGCGTCCCGGATCTCTTTGTCCAGGGCCTCATACTCACGCTGGGTACTAATGGCATCCATATGTTTTTCAGCCTTTTCCCGCATCCCCTCCGCTTCCGCAAGCAGGTTACGCAGTTCCACCTCGTTCACTCTGGCTTTTTCGTATTCCTGATTCCGCTCGATAAAGGATCTTTTCATCCGTGCCAGGAGTTCTTTCTGGGTATCCAGTATTTTTGGTTTTTCCTGCTTTACCTGCTCAAGGGCAATCTTTTTTGAAAGGATATCCTGCAGAGTACGCAGCTTTTCAAAAACCTCTTCCATTTTCATAAGTAACCTCTGTAAAATAATTGGGCTGTACCGGCCCTGTTTCAGAAACTTTTCCGAAAGGGAAAGTCTCAATGATCCAAATAGTCTTTCAGTTTACGGCTTCGCTTGGGATGTCTCAAGCGCCGTAAGGCCTTTGCTTCAATTTGCCTGATCCGTTCACGGGTAACATTGAAGTAGAGTCCCACTTCCTCAAGGGTTAACGAATACCCGTCATCCAGGCCGAAACGCATCTTGAGCACTTCCTGTTCACGGGCAGGAAGCGTGGACAGCACCTCAAAGATCTGCTCCTGAGCCATCTTGAAAGCCGTCTGGTTCGCGGGGTTTTCCACATCCTTGTCTTCGATGAAGTCTCCCAGAAGTGAATCTTCCTCTTCTCCGATAGGAGTTTCAAGGCTTATGGGTTCCCGGGCTACATTCTTTACCGACTTTACCCTCAGGGTAGTCCAGCCGAGCCTTTCGGCAATTTCCTCATCGGTGGGTTCCCTGCCCAGCACCTGAAGAAGCTGACGGGATTCCCGGACTACCTTGTTGATCTGTTCGATCATGTGAACCGGTACCCGGATAGTCCGGGCCTGATCCGATATGGAACGGGTTATGGCCTGGCGTATCCACCATGTTGCATAGGTGGAAAACTTAAAGCCTTTCTGATACTCGAATTTTTCTACCGCTTTGATAAGGCCGATATTCCCTTCCTGCACCAGGTCGAAGAAATGAAGTCCCCGGTTAGTGTAGCGCTTGGCTATTGAAACTACAAGGCGCAGATTTGCCTTGATAAGGCGATCTTTGGCGTTTTTCATCATCACCCGGCCGCGGCTTATCTCCTTGGCCATAAGATTGATGCTCTCGATTGATTCTTCGAATTCCGCTTCCATCTGCCTGAGTTTCTTTTCCGTTACCTGAATAAGGCGGATCTTCTCTTTTATCTCGTCGGAACTGAGGGCCAGCTCTTCCTCAAGCCGCTCCCTTTCTTCCTTGATGGTGAGAAAACGGCCCAGCGTCCGCAGTTCTTTCAATGAAGCAACACGAAGGTGTTTTTCGATTCTCTCCTGTTCCTTCTTGCAGCGTTTTATCTTCTTTGCCGCCTGAATAAACTTTTCTGAAAACCCGGTGATCTCCTCAGGATGAATTTCCGAATCTCCGATAATTTTCATGATTCGGCAGCGAATCTCATTAAGTTCAGCGTCGTCAAAAAAACTGCCGCCGCGGACGATGATCTTGCGTTTCAACTCAATATAGCTTTTCAGATCCCCCAAAACAAGCTTGAGGGTTTCCTTATAGAACTGGTTGAGCCTGCGCCGCTCCGTCATGTGTTCAGTTATCTCTTTTTTGGAAAGATTGAGTTCCCGGAGATCCCGTTTGGAAAAAGCCTTCTGGGCAATGTGGTAAAACTCAGGGATGATCATGCCGGATTTTTTGATCACTCCCTTGATGATGTTTTCCCCTTCCTCCATCTGTTTGGAGAGCTCTACTTCCTGTTCTGCGGTAAGGAGATTTTCCCGGCCTATCTCGCGGAGGTAGAGTCTGATTGGATCGTCAACGGAAGATTCCTTGTCGCTATAGACAAGGCGCTTCTTTTCCGTTTCCCGGCTCTTTCGGGACTCGCCTTCTCCGCCCTCTTCTCCGGTATTTTCATCTTCTGTAAGCTGAATGTTATTGGCTTCCAGAAGGGAGAGAACCTCATCAATTTTGTCCGTATTGGCGATATGCTCAGGCAGATAATCGGATAATTCCTCATAGGAGAGAATTTTCTTTTCCTTTGCATATTCAATCAGCTTTATCACGGCGGGATCCAGCGCTACGGTATCCTGCGCCTGGTTTGCCGTATCCTGAACTGCGGCTCCGGAAACTTCAGAATTTTCTGTCCCGGGGGACGCTGTTTCCTGCGTTTGTATTTCCATTCCTTATCTTCCTTCCAAGTTCCGCAATTCAGTATCCAGATACTTTTTTTCCGCCAGGAGATCCTCAAGCCGGTCATTATCCATCAATCCCTGTCCCGTTCCTTGCTCTTTGTTCAGGGTACGCAACTTTACTACAATTTCGGCCAGACGATGCCTGAGCCGCCTTTGTTTTACCCTGCGGATGCCGTCTTCTACAAGCTGCTCCGGATTGACTGAAAATTCCTGTGAGTTCCCCTTTTCTGAAACATAATTCCTCAAGCCCTCCTCTGAAATACGTGAAAGAAGATCATCGACGCCCGTTTCTTCATGAACATAACACTCTTCCAAAGCGACAAAGAGTTCTCTGGCGGCCGGATCTTCAATTTCCTGTATCGAAAGCCCTGATCGGAATTGCGGGTACAAATAATTATTTACTGCCACTGCAGTGAGCAGATGAAGCTCCTCATTCCCGCGGATCGGTTTTGACTGTTTGCCCTCCTCTGGAACAGACGGCCTGCGGCCCTGTTCCAAGCGGCGGTTATAATCCCCCTGTACCGCCCCCCTATCCACCTGAAAGGCATCGGCAATAGCGGTAATACAGGTATCCCGGGATACATCGGAATCGAGGGCTTCCAGATAGGGAAAAAGAAATGCCACTGCTTTTGTCTTTCCTTCCGACCCGGCTGTACCAAAGAGGATTCTGCCTCTTCCTAAAAGATAATCAAAGTCATTTATAAAACATTTCATATTATTTTGCAATGCTTCACTACCGAAATTCTTAAGAATATCCGCCGGATCTTTGGCAGGAAGAGGCTTATCAGGGGACGTTTCCGCCTGTCCGGGGACGAGAACTTCGCAGGCAAGGCTGTTGCGCCTGCAGGTAAGAATGCCCTTATAGGCTGCACTCTGGCCCGCAGTATCCGAATCGAAGACCAAAAAGGCCTTTTCCGCCCAACGGCGGAGCAATTTTGCCTGTTCATCGGTAAAAGCCGTCCCCAAAGGAGCCACGGCATTGCAAATTCCCGCCTGATGAAGGGCAATTACGTCCATATAACCTTCCGCAAGGTAAACCGTCTTGGTTCTGCGAATCTCCTGAAGGGCAAGATCTATGGCAAAGAGGGTCTGGCCTTTCCTGAAGATTGCCGAATCCCTGGAATTGATGTACTTGGGGCCTGTCTCTTCCCCGAGAATTCTTCCGCCGAATGCAATGGTTCTCTGCAGCCGGTCTGCGATAGGGAACATGAGACGCCCGGAAAAGAAGGCCGATTGGGGATATTTTTCGGAAAAAAGGCCGCATTCCGCAAGAAAGGCAGGAGAATAGCCCTTTTTACTGAGAAACCCATAGAGCCAGCGCCGATCCTGCGGGGCATAACCCAGCCTGAAACGTTCAATCAGCTCCCTGCTGATGCCCCTGTCCAAAAGATACTCATAGGCCCGCCGGCCCTCACTCTTTTCCACCAAAAAATGGTGAAAACTCAAGCTTACCCGGCGGTACAGTTCAAAAAATTCTTCGGTTTTTTTTGCCGCTCCTTCTTCGGGAACCGGGCCCGAAGTCTTGTCATACACTATTTCTACACCGAAACGTTTTGCCAGCATTTCGACAGTTTCGGGAAAGGTGAGTTTATCCATCTCCATGATGAAGCTGATGATTCCTCCGCCCTTGCCGCAGCCAAAGCAGTGGTACATCTTTCTGTCGGGATCCACGGTAAACGAGGGTGTCTTTTCGTTATGAAAGGGACAGAGACCCCAATAACGATTTCCTTTTTTTTCCAGCCTGAGGTAATCATTCATGACAGAGAGAGCATCCAGCCTGTCGTTTACTTCATTAATTGTAGACTGGGCGATGCGGGGCATCAGCTGCGCGGCCTCCCCGCAGGTGAACTTTTGACATAGAGAGCCCCGGCCCTGATATGGTCATCGAGAGTGCGGGAGAAGTAGTGCCGTCCGGTTGCAGGGTCAACCAGCCGGAAGTAAAGGTAGTCTGAACTTTCAGGCGCAAACACGGCTTTAAGGGCTACTGCGCCGGGGGAGGAAATGGGGCCAGGAGGAAGCCCCGGCCTGATATAGGTGTTGTAGGGATCACGGATCTCCGTATCCTGAGTGTAGAGGACTTCCGGATGCGGCCTTCCCTGGATTTCAGTTATCACATACTCCACGGTGGCGCAGGATTGCAGAGCCATACCGATTTTAAGACGGTTAAAAAAAATTCCCGCCATGAGGGGAGCCTCTTCGTCCAAGCGGTACTCGCGTTCCACAATCGAGGCAAGAATGAGTTTCCGGTGGATCTCTTCCGGGCTTAGTTCAAAAACGGCAGGATATATGCTCTCCAG
>JAIRNJ010000139.1 GCA_031258115.1 Treponema sp.
ATCACATATTCCCCACAGCCAAACATCATATAATTGACCGCTTCTTCCCGGGACACTGAAAACGCATCCATTACCGCAGGAATATTGACATCGTCATTGTACAGTATCGGGTAGGTACGACCTTCGCCGATACAATCAAGGGCACGCTCCATCAATTCCGGATTCTGATCCCCATAAAAACGCATGGACAGTTGAGGTTCAATATCCGCAGTGATCCGGCTTGCCTCAATAGCCATTAGGGCAAACCGGTCGGCGTTTTTTTCATCATGCCGTCCAAGCCCTCCGATAATAACCCTTCCATGAAACACTGTCTTTTTTGCCGCGATGAGCCGCCAAAGGGAGGAGGTATACTCCAAAGCTTCCTTTTCGGTCAGGATACCCTGTTCAAGATCCCAAACCAGATAATCTCCCAAGTAGTCATCCATCCTGCCGTAATTCAGCGTATTGGCCACCAGCGAATAAAGCCATACCAACTGCATGGCTTCAATAAAAGTCTCCGGAGGTTTTAGGGCTATGTTATCCAAAACACCGGCAATATAAAGCCGCTGCACCCGGTCTGTGGGATCCCCGCATTGGACTGCCAGTTTCTGGGCAGAAAGGGAATACCGTCTGCAGAGGCAGGAAAGCTGATCTAATGCCATGATCATACCGGAGAACAAACTTTCATCCCCTCCTTCTCTTTCCACTCGGTCCCGTTTTGCCGCGATCTCCTCACTCAGACCGCCTAACCCAAGTCTGAGCAATTTTTCATAATCCAGATAGGCGCCTACCATGCGATAAAGGGGAAAGGCGACTCCCGGATGCTCCCAATAGATATCCTCAGGCAAGGCATATTTCATATATTCAGGATATCCGGCCCGCAGGTTCCGGCGGCTTTCTTCACGGATCCAGTACTCCTTCACGACGCGGATATTATCTTTCTCCACAGAATCGTATTCATTGCTTTCCAGCATAAGGTCAAGCTGTTTCCCGTCGTAAAAGAATCCTCCGCTTCGTCCAAATAGAGGTTCAGAGGAAAAACCAATTTCTCCGATCAGTAGCCGGCCGGCCAGAAGGTCCCCCTCCTCCATCGGACAGGGCCAATGCTTCCACATGACATCCAGACAATGGGCCTCGCGGACAGCAATCGGCGCAGTCTTGAATTTTTTGTACGTGTTGGTAAATTCCACTATGTACTCATATGCATTTAATGAATCCGGCAATATATGTTTTTCTTTAACCAAATAGCCTTCCATCGCCATACCTCAACTATTCCGCCAACTTCTCAAACAGAGCCTTAAACAATTTGTCCCTATTTATATGGTACACATAGCGGAAAAGATGGCGGCGGGGATCGATGCCCCAGTGGTGATCGTATTCGGGGATGGGGCTGGGCTCCAGCCTGTCCTGCATATAGTCCCCTTCAATATCAAGCAGCCAGCCCACGGCGCATACGTCCCAGATAACCCTTGTCCAGGTGGGGATGCCCGAATCGTGAATGGCGGCCTTTGTTGTTACATCGACAAGGTAGTTACACAGTTCGTTTTTACCCCGCAGCCAGTGTTCCAGTTCAGGGCCGCTGGTTGCAAATTCCGTTACCACACCCTGACAGGGAAGCTGTACCAGGGCGGCGCCGCAGCCGAAGACGACCCGGGCGGCGGCCACATCCTGGCTCAGGTTAAACTCCACGTTGTTTACCCAGTGCAGGGCATTGCCGCCAAGCCAGATGATGACGATCCGGTCGATTATCTCAGGCTTCATGAGGATTGCGGAGGCTACATTGGTAATGGCTCCGATGGCAATAACATAGAGGGGTTTTTCCGGGGAGTATTTCATCGCCAGCTCCGTCAGATCCCGGGCCGCTTCGGAATCCACAGGCTCCGTTTCCGAAGGGAGGTATGTTTCAGAACCGCGTTTCACCAGGGGCTTAAGATCGTCCCGTTTCATCAGGGCAAGCACATTGAAGATCTCGTTGTAGCTTTTTTCCATGCCGTCCGCAGGGCTTGAAGAATTCTGATTATAGAAGGGAGCCGCATAGATCCCCCTGAGGACAAGTTTTTCCGGGGACTTAATCAGAAATGCCAGGGCGAACTGATCGTCAATCTCGTTGTAGGTGTCGGTATCAATGATCACATCCACCTTGCCCACAGGCTTTTTCAGGCGCCGGATCAGATCTCCGTGTGCCGCTTCTCCGGGGCCCTTAACGCTTACCGCTTCCCGAATCTGTTCCGCCGTAAAACTGAATCCTTCCATCTTAACAATCCGTCCTTTGTCCTCGTCCAACCGGAAATATTTTAGTAAATATTTATAAACTTTACTAAAAATTTTGTTTTTTAGTCTATTAATTCTTACCCCCTTTTTAACGATTGTCAAGTGAAATTTGAAGTTTTTTTTGAATTTTATATGAAATTCGTATTTTACAAAACAAATAACTAAATACCGACTAAAATTTACTAGAATACTCCCTTCTTTTATTGACAAGCCGCTTCTCCGCACTATACAATGGCTTATGTGTCCCTCTCCCCTGGGGTCACGAGCTTAAATTTACGTTACGCCGCAAGGAGCGGCTTGTGTATGGCTACCCGGATCACAGACATTGCAAAGGCGGCGGATGTTTCTCCTTCGGCCGTTTCCCTGGCCCTGAACAACAAATCGGGTGTATCCGGGGAAGTAAGACAGCGCATCATGGATATAGCCAGGGATCTGGGCTACCGTTCCGTATCCTCCTCCCAGCAGGCGGGGAACATCACCATCAAGCTTCTCAAGATTGCCAAACACGGCCATATTGTAAACGAAAGGCACAACGCCTTCATTACCGAATATCTTGAAGGCATCGAGCGGGGAACCAAGCGGCATAACTACAAGCTGGAGGTTTCCTTCTTCAACAAGACGCCGGTGGAGGAGATAGTCGATGCGGAACTCCGTTCCCAGGGTCAGGGCAAGGCCGGCGGACTCATCGTTTTGGGCACGGAACTCTCCGCCCATGAACTCAACTTCTTTACAGTCCTTTCCCGGCCCATGGTATTCATTGATACCTACTGCCCCCTGGCGGTCTTTGACTGTATAGACATGGACAATACGGACGGGGTTTTCCGTTCCATACAGTATCTCTACCAGATGGGGCACCGGAGCATAGGGCTGGTAAAATCCAGCTACGAAACGCAGAATTTCAAAATGAGGGAAGAGGGTTTCCGGGAGGCCATGGCTTATTTCTCCCTGCCGGTGCAGGAAAAATTCATTATCAGCATTGATCCTGCCTACGAACAGGCAGTGGCCGACATGGATCGTTTTCTTGATGAAAGCAAGGGTGTCCATCTTCCAAGCGCATTTTTCTGCATGAACGATATTATTACCTACGGCTGCATGAGGGCGCTGCGGGAAAAGGGTTTCCAAATTCCTGAAGACCTGAGCATCACCGGGTTTGACGATCTTCCCTCCAGCAGCATCACCGAGCCCCCCCTGACGTCGATCAGGGTTTCCACGCA